>NZ_JBFUGE010000005.1:0-62797 GCF_056403075.1 Ideonella sp. P3_A4
TGGACGCAACAACTGGCTGTTCGCGGGGAGCCTGCGTGCGGGCAAGCGGGCCGCCGCGATCATGAGCCTGGTGCACTCGGCGCGGCTCAATGGGCACGAGCCCTACGCGTACCTGCGCGACGTGCTTGAGCGGCTGCCCACGCAGCCCGCCAGCCGCATCGTGGAGCTGCTGCCGCATCGCTGGCAGCCGTTGGGCGCCACAGCCTGAACTGCCTGCTCGTCTCCAAGACGGGATTGCCGGACGCTTACCGAATACGATCGGCCTTGTCCTTCGACTGGCGCAGCGCAACATCCTTGATTAGTGAGACAGCATCTTCGCCGGTCATCGACCTAGCCTCGATGTTGGCCCATCGTGTTCCTTGGATGTAGTTCTTGATGTCGTACGAGTAAAGACGCGCGCTTACGTCGCTGCCTGGGGTGCCCCGCGTTCGAAGGTGATCCACATACATTTCGCAGAGCCAGACAATGCTGGGGCCGGCGCATGGGGTGCCGATACCGGTGCCGCGTGTGGGGGCGGCCACTGCGACCTGCAGGCCTTTCGTCCTCGATAGAGGAGATCGGACACCAAGTGCTGCCTGAATGTCGATGATTGTCGGATCGCACAACGCCAACGATGCACGCCGAGCCATGATGCGAGCTTCGTCGAGTGTCAGGAAGCCGTCCAGCTTCGTCCTGTTGTATCGGCCTATCCAGGCTCTGTGAACCTTGCCGTCTCGCGAGTACTTGAAGTAGAACAGCCGAGTCCTGCGACCGACTCTCACCATCAGGCGACCCGGGCCTCGCGAGCCATCATTGTCGGACAGCCAGACATCGTTGGGTTCCGCTCGAGCTGACTCGATGCTTTGGTTGCTCAAACGCCTTGCGCCGCGCATGTCGGTCACCTGAGGACAACATTGGGCCCTCGAGATACCGGCATTGCAACGCCCTCTTCGCATCCTGAATTTCTATGACGTGTCCTGACACGACTTGACTGATCGTGCTCCTCCGGCAGCAGGACATGCTGTCGCTGCTGCGATGAGGTGACCGGCTTCCGTCGTATGGGGCGCCGCGAGAACGGGAACCTAGCGGTCCCCGCTCCTGCCGGCGTTGGCTGTCAAGCGACGCGGTCCGCGTCGCTTCAGCCAAGTCGGACAGCCGACGAAGGCTGCCCTGAGCGAAGGCTCGGAAGCCTTCGATCCCCGGAGATTCCCTCGATGCGTCGTCATACTGTAGCGTCGACGTAGCGAAACGTCGCAATCCTCCCTGCTTCGGTCACAGGTGTCGTGACACGACCTGACCCGATTGCAGTCGTCCGTCTTGACGCTCAGTGAATCCCGGTGAATCCTCCTGACACGACCTGACGGTCGAGGTCAATGGCTACGCGGAACGGTGTTTACGCCCTCATAATCCTTTGGTCGCTGGTTCGAGCCCAGCACGGCCTACCAATTCTCATGCGCTTCTGCAAGCGAGTGGGTGTTCACCGTGGGCAACCGGACGCAAGAACTGGCTCTTCGCGGGAACCCTTCTCGCCGGCCAACGGGCTGCCGCCATCATGAGCTTGATACAGACGGCCAAGCTCGACGGGCATGACCCGTACGCGTACCTGCACGACGTCCTGACGCGTCTGCCAACGCACAAGAACCGCGACCTCGGCGAGCTCCTGCCTCATCGCTGGTAACCCAGTTGCGCCTGCCAACTTTCGTGTTGGTCCATGGCGTCGTTCGCGCAATGGGGCATCTGGCTTTTCTCCAACTTCCTCCAAGTTGAAGAACTGAGGGGCCACCTGTCGCCAGGTGGCCCAAGTCCATATTTTCGTCTGAACCTACTTCACGTTTTTTTGTGCCATGTCATAGCTTTCAAACAACGCGCCATATGCGGGCTCGACGTGGTCGACAAAGACCTTGGCGAATTCCATTGCTTCTGGGCGATTCCAAGTGTGCATCACCTCTGTAATCGCCGCGAATGTGTCAATTGGCATCGCGCCCGCCTGCGTGACCCGGGCAATGGAGATGTCGGTTGCCATCTTCGACCAATTACCCGAGGCATCCACAATGCAGAACACTTTGTATCCCTCTGCGAGGGCGCTGAGAGCAGGAAATACCATGCAAATGCTTGTGAGCGTGCCTGCGATGAGCAATGTCTTCCGCTTCGTCTTTTCGACGGCTTCGACAAAAGGGCGGTGATCCCACGCATTGATCGGGCCGCTGCGCGGAACGTACACCACATCGGGGTTGCTCAGAAGGATATCGGGAATGATCAGACCATTAGGACCACCGGGAACTGATGCCGTTGCAACGGTCGGGATCTTCGCGATCTTCGCTGCCTTCGCAAGAGCAATTACGTTGTTACGGAGTTCCCTGTACTCGATATCACGGACCAACTGGAACAATCCGCTCTGATGATCTATCAGCAGCAATACAGCATCGTTGGGGTCAATCATCCACTTGTTTGTCATGTCATTTCCTTTGGTTTTGGAACTGGATACACCGCCTGCAGCAGCGGCGGCTTTGTTTGCCGCGGTCGCCGACGTGGTCAGGAATGTCGCTCCGCCAACTGCAGCGCCGCTAATAAGCATCTCTCTACGCTTCATGTGATTCTCCGATGGGCTGATACTTTCAAATGAGGCCTGTCAAGCTGCAGAGGCGCGCGCGACCACGACTGCCCGGAATGCATTCTGGATGTCCACCGGTTACGGCGCTCTACCCAAGGCATGCCAGAGAAAATTGCGGCCAGAGTCCTCGCCTATGCACCCTGAAGGTTGTGCCTGGTCTCAGTCATGACGCTTACTTCAAGCGATGACTGCATTTAGTCAGTTGCGCACCATGTCATTTCCTTTGGGTTGGAACTAAATATGCTGTCCCAGGCAGCGGGGATCGTGCCTTCCAGCGCACGAATATGTCGTCGGCAGCCAGTACATGGGTCATGGAGCGGCCCCGGTGGACAAAGAGTTTCAATCGGTGGTTGCCGAATTCGCGGATAACTCGGTGGGAACCGAGCGGTCGACGCCAATGACGGTGCTTTAGCCGATCCGCTTGTCACGCCGCAACTCAGCGCCGATGCGCTGAATCTCGGCCTCGCCCTGTGCGAGGGCGGCCTTGCTGGTGTGCACTGAGTAGTAGCCCATCACCAAGTCGTGTGGATGCTTCACCGCCGAGCCGAGGACGAAGGACGTGTCGCCGTGGGCGACGAAGTCGATGGCTTGCTCCGATTCTTCGAACACGGCGAGTTCACCGGTTCCCACCATCCCATTCACGTCGACTCCTCCCGCGCTGACCGCAAACCAGGCCACGGTGTGGCCGGCGGGCGGCGTGTATCGCCAGCGGTCGCCGTCCTTCAGACTCACGGCCAGGTAGTTCATGCCCGAAGGTGCGGGAATCGGGCTCCGGGCCTTTCCGTAGCTTCCGAGCAGCACACGGGCCGGGCCATCGTGCGGAACATCTGAAGGTGTCAGGTAAAGGCTTTCCGCGTGTGCGTTCTCTTCCGAGGGCGGCAAGGCGACCCAGAGTTGAAAGCCCGACATCTGCACGTCGCCGACGGGAGCACCGATGTGCCACACGCCGTTGCCGGAGCGCATCCACTCCACGCCGCCAGCAGGCAGCACGCCCATCTTGCCCGTCGTGTCTTCGTAGCGAAGGTTGCCTGTCATCACGAAGGTCAGTGTGGCGATGCCCGAATGCGGATGCATCGCGAAACCTTGGCTGCCAAGACCGGGGCTGAAACTGTTGAGGTCGAGAAACACGAATGGCTTCAGGGACTCGCCGAGGTCACTCGGGCTCACCAGCCGCGTGATCGGTCCATGCGTGCTTCCATGCGTGCGGTGGACGATGGCCCGCACGCCGGCGCTCGATGCTTGATCAAGGGTCGGATTGCCAGAAATGGCTTGTGATGCGGGCATCGGTTGTCCTTGGCGTTGGTGTGAAGTGCGCTCGGCGAAGGCATGACGCCTGGGCTGCTGCAGTCGATGCGTGAACGATAGGAGCGCTAGGATCGACGTACTAGGCGGTGCTATCGGAGTGCATCCGTCCAGAAATCGAATCAATGGGTGCTCATGCTCGATCTGAACGACATTGCCTTGTTCGTGCACGTCGTGCGCAGCGGCAGCTTTGCGGGCGCGGCGCGGCACCTTGGCGTGCCATCGAACACTGTCAGCAGGCGCGTCCAGGGGCTCGAGCAACACCTCGGCACCCGGCTGTTGCAACGCTCGACCCGCAAGCTCACGCTCACCAGCGCAGGCGAGGAGTTCAACGCGCGTTGCGCCGGTCTGGTCGCCGGCCTTTTCGAAGCCGGGCATGAGCTGAGCTCGGGAAGCCGGGAGCCGAGTGGACTTGTTCGCGTCGGCRCCCCGGCCGACTTTCTCGACTTGTTCTTGATGGAGTGGATCGCCGAGTTCCTGGCCACTTATCCCAGGGTTCGACTCGCCTTGGTGCTCAGCGATTCAAAGGCGGACCTGATCGCAGATCGCATCGATGTGGCGTTTCGTGGCGGTCCCCTTGAGGATTCGGCATACGTCGGGCGGCACGTTTTCTGCACTGGCAACGACGGGCTGGTGGCCAGCCCGGGCTACCTGGCAGCGAGGGGTGCGCCCAACGCGCTGCAGGACCTGCTGGAACACGATTGCGTGACGTTCGCGCAGTCTGGCAGCAGTGATGTGACCTGGCGGTTGGCCGGACCGGACGGCATCGATGAGGCTGTGCAGGTTGCCGCTCGCTTCAGCGGCAATACGGCGCAGGCCCTTCGCAAGGCCACGCTGGCTGGGCTGGGGATCACGCTGCTTCCGAGGGCCGTCATCATCAATGACTTGCGGGCCGGCCGCCTTGTTCCGGTGCTGCCCGAATACCAGCGTCCCGGGCACGGACTCACTGTGCTCTACCCCAGCCGGCRTCATCTGCCGCTGGCGGTGTCGGCGTTCATCGACCTCGTCGTCGAGAAACTCGGCCAACTGGATGCGACATTGACACCGCAATGACCGACGTGGTCCACCAAGGTTCGCTCGATCGGCATCGCGGCGAACTGAGGGTGGCGGCTGTCCATGCAGCGCCTTGGGCTTCTGCCAATCGCGATCGGAACAGTCCGCTGGTTCGAAGCGCCGAGGCACGACCGGCCGCTCATCGTGCAGCTGGCTGTAGTCGAGCGGGCGTCAGCTCTATGCGCATTTGCGCTCTGCCATCAACGGCGTATGCACTGGCACCGAGAGCGCGTGCGCGATTTGCTCAAGGCTCATGGGTCGGTGGTCAAACGTCGGTAGTGGCCGGCGCGAAACACGGTCAGCCGGGCTGCTTCGCCGGCCCGCCAGCGTAGCAGTGCGTCGGCGAAGTCTGCGCTGTCGCCAATCGGCCGCCCGTTCATGCCGACCACGATATCGCCTTTGCGTACGCCCATCGACGCCGCGAGACCGTCCGGCTTGACTTCGTTGATCAGCGCACCGTTGGCGTAGGGCCGCCCGCGCGCGATCGCGATGAACGGCGTCACGTCTTCGAAGCCGGCGCCCAGGCGCGGGCGGGCCGTGCCAGCCTGGCCAGTGATCTCGGCCACGATCTGAAGCACCAGCTCGATCGGCACCGACAGGCTCAGGCCAGGTCCACCAGGCGTGCCGACCACCGTGCGCAGGTTCATGCCGACGATGCGACCCTGCGTGTCCAGCAGCGGCCCGCCCGAGTTGCCGGGGTTCAACGACAGGTCGCTCTGGATGAACAGCATCTCGCCGTCGTCCGCAAAATGCCGGCTGCGGCCGCCGACGACGCCTGCGGCTACTGAGCGGTCCAAGCCGTAGGGTTCGCCGATGGCGAGCACCCAGTCGCCCGGCCACAAGGAGTTCGACGCGCCGAAGACCGGCGCAGCGGGCCGGCTCAGCGGCACCCGGATCACCGCAATGTCGGCATCGCCGTCGATGCCGACCAGCTCGGCCAGCATCACGCGCTGGTCGGACAGCTTGACGATGATCTGCGTCGCGTCGGCTACCACATGCGCTGCGGTGGCGATCAGGCCGTCGGCTGAGACGAAGAAGCCGGCTCCCATCTGCGCACTGACTTTGAGGGCGGATCGGGCGCCTGCTTCGCCATGCTCACCATCGGCGCGGGATACCGCTTCGCGGTCGTCGTCCTCAGGGTCCGGCGCCTGGCGAATACCGTAGACCCCGGCAGCAGCGGGCACGCCGCGCGCCAGTGCGGTGGAGAAGGTCATTGCCGTTTCGCTGACACGGCCGCGCACCACCTGGTTGGGTGCCGGGACTGTGGCGCAACCGCCAAGAGCCATCAGGCAGGCCGTGGCGGCGGAAAGAAGAAGCCGTGGCTGGATGCTCTTGAACATGATGAACTCCGCGGCCGAATCGCCTTGGGCCTGCAGTGTCAGCGGAGGGGCGCCGCCCCGGCTTGATGCCGCGCAAGGCAAGTCGGCCGATGCGGAGACTGGTGACCCGTCGGCATCTCGCACATGGTGTCGATCGGCGAGCAATGCGAGGCGAGCAATGCGATGTGGGTTCATGCCGGCTGCTGGCGGTGGCGCGCAGCAAGCCGGTCCAAGGCCGGGCTTGGGCTGTACCCGGATCGACGAAGAGGGCACGGAGCAGGGTGAGGTTCGCGTGGTGAAAGTGCTGGCCCCTGCCTGGCGCCAGTTTGGAGCAACGCAAAGGATGCTTGGCTGGAAGACTAGAACGAATAGCCTAGGCGCAGCCCGCCCCAGTGTCGGCCGTGCACGGTGATCGGTGCTGACAGGTCCTTCATCAGCACCCTCTGACCGCCACCCATATCACGGCGGTACGTTTGCAGCAGGAACCGGCGTTTGTTGCGGCCGGCGGCCAAGCCGGTTCGATCATTGAAGATTCGGCGGTTGCGACAGTTGGCGGCATTCCATACCGGATCGCTGCCTTGGCGCTTCGAGAACTTGAGGTTGTGCGTCGGCAAGTAGCCGTTGCGATCAACGGCCACGCAAAAGATGACCTTCGAGTTGAATGCCAGCAGCTCTTCCTGAATCGGCGTGAAGAGCTCGTCGGCGAGCTTGACGAATCGGGTGACATGTTGCTGCGGATGCGTCTCCTTCAGCGGGACATAACGTTCGTCGAACAAATCGTCCATCGTGATGCGGCCGCTGGCCACCGCGGATTCCAGCAACCCCGACAAAGTCTCGGCACCGGCAGTCACCGCTTGGATATAGGGCGTGTCGACGGTCACGGCGTCGCAGTCCGCGGTCAACTCGATCAGCATTTCCGCGGCAGCCAGGAATTGCTTGGTGTGGGCGCTCGCGCTTTGCAGGCCTGCGGCGGTCGCGGCCACTTGAGCCCGCGTCGAGGCGACTTCGCCCAGCACCGCGGCGCAGCCATCCACGTTCCGGCACGCATTCTCGGCAATCAGCTGCACGCTCTTCTCGACCGATGCGAGCGCCTGATGAAGGTCACTTTGTGCCACGGCCCCTTGCCGCGTCGTCAGGCAGGAAACGAGTTCGTCTATCCGGCCTTCAAGGCGCGTGACGGTCGCCATGATCATCTTGGAGGATGACTCGACCTTGCCTGCCAGGTCCTTCACGGCGTCCGCGACGATCGCGAAGCCAGCACCGGCCTCGCCCGCCCGCTTGGCCTCCACGGTGGCATTGAAGGCCACCAGGCGTGTCTGCAGTGCGATCTGCGTGATGTCGGTGGCCGCTCCGGCCACTTCACGCAAAGAACTCATGGCCTCCAAGACGCCGTGGCCAACATGTTCGACAGCTTGACGTGTCTTGCCGACCGCTTCCTTGCTCGCCTCGGTCGACACCTGGATGGCCCGGTTCTCGCCGACCATGCCCTCGACGCGGCTGGACAGCGCGTCGAACGCCTTGACCTGCTGCGTCCCGCTGGCCACGGCGTCCTCAATCGCCCCGTCGACCTCGGCCGCCCCGCGACCCAGGTCGCTCGCCTGCTCGGCGATGGAGCCGATGGCATCGCGAAGTCGCGCGTCGCGCGTCGCCGGTGCAGGGGCGGACTCCAATTCGCGCTGCGCAGTGGCTCGCCAAAAGGACTTGATCATTCCGAGACTCCGAACGGTGCCGAGCGAGCCAGCGCCTGAGGAAGCGTCCAACGACTGCCGCCTTGGAGGCCAGGGACGCGACAGTCCGACGTCGTTCGATATGGTGCGCCTCGGCCCATCTTCCAAGGGTGAGACCCGCAGATCCTGCATCTGACTCCGTGGTTGAGGGATTGCGCTTGATGCCGATCAATCGCATCGCGACGAGCGCCGCTTGAGGACAACAACTTCTTGACGGACCGCGGCGATGGTGGCGACGCCTCCAGGCAATCGCATGGGAGTTCACGCCGACAGGCGGCCGGGCGGGCCCGCAACTTGAGCTGCGTCAATCCGTTGATGCGGTGGTGGTGCGCCAATCGAGCACACGGCACGATACAAAAGGGAGCCCCTTCATGAACCCGACCGACGCGCCCTTGAGCCATGGCGTAGAACAACGCCATCCATGGGTCACGATGCGGCTGCCTGCGTTCTTCGATCAGGTGCCGCGGCTGGTGGTGCGAGACCCGATGGCGGAGATGTTGGGCTGCGCGGAAGGCGGCATCTTCGAGTACAGCTACGCCGACGCTGTGCGGCTGACTGGGCACTCGTGCCCCACCGTCGCCAGTGCCTACTGGTTGACGGTGCTGGCCTTGCGGGCGCTGTATGCCGACGAGCTGCCGGTTCGCGGTTGCATCGAGGTGCAGTTCCGCGACAGCGCACGCTCGGGCAGCGTAGGCGTGGTCGCCACCGTGGTGCAGATGCTGACCGGCGCGGCCGGCAGCTCGGGCTTCAAAGGCCTGGGCGGGTGCTTCGCACGTGCCGGGCTGATGCGCATCGCACCCGATCTGCCTTTGTCGTTGCGCTACCGCCGGCTCGACACCGGTGCGGCAGTGGATGCCGCGGCCGATCTGTCGCTACCGCCAGCCAACCCGAGGCTGCAGGATTTGATCGGTCGCGCCACGCGTCAGCACCTCGACACCGCGGCCATGGCCGAACTGGGCCGGTTGTGGCAGCAGCGGGTTCGCTTCCTGTTGCTGGAGCTTCGCGACGATCCGGCCGTCTTCACGGTCCGCCCAGTCAAACGCAACTCACGCGTGCCGTTGGGCGGCCCGGCAGGGTTGCGCGAGCGGCGGACCATGGCAGACAGAGTTGGCAGCCGATAGCTCTTACGCCGACAACACAAGCGCGCTGCACGCCGGCGCGTAAGCAAAGCATCCATACCTCGGATTGACCAACTGGGCTTAGCCCGGCCCTGGGTGGCCACTCATTCGAAGGCCAGCACCTGACCGCGGCTGTCGTACGCCGCCAGGTTGCGCACCAGACCGTTGCGCACCGAATGGACCATCGATTCGAGGGCTGTGTCGATCTCGGCGCTGCTGGCCGGCTGGCCCGTGCGGCCGTCGAGGCCGGCAACGAACACCACGTCCCACGGCGGCTCGGCAACGCGCGACTCGGCCACCAGGCTGGCGAAATCCAGCAGCTCTTCCGGCCCCTTGTCGACGCACATCAGCGGCGTCAGGGTTCCGCCGGAGCCAGTGGCATGCCGGGCGCGCTGCTCAGCGTTGGCGTCGTCCGGCAGGCCGGCGGTGGCGAAGACGAACAGCAGGCGCTGCGGTTGCGCCATGCCGCGGGCCGCCTGCAACAGCTGATGGAAGTGGGACAGCGAGTTCATGGTGCAAAGCATCGCAGGCGGCGGCCTGACGGGACTTGCGCCTGGTCAAGTCGGCGTGACGACGTCATGTGGGGCCACGGGCGCATACGAGTCGTCGATCTCGTTGAACAGTGGCGTTTCGTCATCGAGTGAAAACGGCCCGTCGCCACTGTGCTCGGCCTCCGAAGCCGGGATGAAGCGGCCGCTCTTGAGGTCGAAGACATGCACCTCGCCGTCCTCGATCACGTAGTGCCAGCCGTGCAGCGCCAGCTCGCGCCGCTCGACGCGCCGCCGGACCATCGGGTAGTCCATCAGGCGTTCGAGTTGCAGCACGATGGCGCGCTGCTCGGTGCGGCGCAGCACCTCGGGTCGCAGGCCATCTTGAGGGTCGTCGGCTTCGGGCGCGAACAGGCGCACCGGCAGCACGGCCTCGCGCGCCAAGTCCAGCCAGGCGCCGAGGTTGACGGCTTCGGGCGACAGGTCTTCGTACAGCGCCTTGATGGCGCCGCAGTGGCTGTGGCCGCAGACGACGATGTGCTTCACTTTCAGGTTCAGCACTGCGAATTCGATCGCGGCCGCCGTGCCGTGGTAGCCGCCGCTCCAGCGGGCCGTGCCCTGCGGGGCGGCGCGGGTCAGCCAGCCTGCGGCGCCAGTTTCAGAGTCGTTGATGTCAAGACGGCCGCAGCAAGGCGGCACCAGCGCGCCGACATTGCGCACCATGAACAGCTCGCCCGGGCCGGCGCCTGTGAGCAGGTAGGGCACCAGGCGCGAATCCGAACAGCCGATGAACAACGTGCTCGGGTGCTGGCCGTCGTCGACCAGCTCGCGAAAGCGCGCCTGGTAGTGTGGGAAGGCATCTTCCCGGAAACGGCGCAGGCGCTGCAGCAGCTCGTCGGTCATGGGCCGGTCAGGTCATTGCGCGAGCGTCGCCGCTTCGGCGTCGAGGTGCACGCCTTCGAGCACCGCCTCGTCGGCGAGCTTGTGCAGGTAGTGCCGCACGGCGTTGGCCCAGGCTTGCTGGCGCAAGGTCTGCGCGACGGCGGCGCGCACGTCTTCGAACGCGGGCACCACGCCGGCGTCACGCGCGAGCACCTCGACGATGTGCAGCCCGAAGCGCGAATGCACGAGGCGAGGCAAGACGCCGATCGTGTCCTGGCCGAAGACGGTGCGCGCGAATTCGTCGGCACAGTCTTGTTGCGTCAGCCAGCCGAGATCGCCGCCGTTGGCGCCGGTCGGGCAGTTGGACCATCGGTGCGCAGCCGAGTCAAACGCAGTGCTGCCGGGTTCGGCACAACGCAGTTCCAGCAGGTGTGCTTCGGCGCGCTGGCGCAGGGCAACCAGGTCCACACCCGGTGTCACACCAAACAGGATGTGGCGCAGGTGCAGTCGCTCTTGCCGCGCATAGCGCTCGGGCTTGGCGCCGAAGGCGCGGCGGCAGGCCTCTTCGGTGGGTTCGTCGATCGACAGCTCCTGTTCCAGCAGCCGCTCGATCGCGTCGGGCACCGAGACCGTCTCGATGCCGGCGCGCTGTGCGGCCTGGCGAAGCAGCTCGGTGCAGGCGCGTTGGCGCAGCGTGTCGTCGTCAAGCATTTCGCCGGGCTGTTGCAGCGGCACGCCATTGACCTTGGCGGGGGCGATCAGGGTGGTGGTCATGGTGTGTGCTTTCAGGCGTTGCGGGGGCGGTGTACGGGTTGCGCAACTTCCGGCGGGCGCGGCGACGCCGGCCGCTTCGCAGCCGGCTGAGACGCCAATTGCCGCTGCGAGGCGAGGTGACCGGCCGGCAGGTTCAGCTTGCGGCTGCGCACCATCTGGTAGGGGCGGAAGGCGTAGGTGACGCTGGCAAAGCCGCTCCACACATGCACCAGGCGGGTGAAGGGGAAGACCAGGAAGATCGACATGCCCAGCACCATGTGCGCCTTGAAGACCCAGCTCGCGCCGGCCAGCAGTTCGACACCGCCTTCGCGGAAGGTGACGATGCGCTGCGCCCACTCGGCCAGGCGGATCATCATGCCGCCGTCCAGATGCTGGGCGGACAGCGGGATCGTCGACAGGCCGAGCGCGAACTGCAGCCACAGCAGCACCAGCAGCGCGATGTCGCTGGGCTTCGAGGTAGCGCGGATGCGCTCGTCGAACAGGCGACGGTGCAGCAGCAGCGAGACGCCGGCAAAGCCGAGCAGGCCGAACAGGCCGCCGGAGACCATCGCCACCACCTGCTTGTGGCCGGCGCTGATGAACGGCTCGTAGATGAAGTGCGGCGTCAGCATGCCCACGCTGTGGCCGGCGAACAGGAACAGCACGCCGAGGTGGAACAGGTTGCTGCCCCAGCGCAGGCTGCCGGTGCGCAGCAACTGCGACGAGTCGCTCTTCCAGGTGTACTGGTCGCGGTCGAAGCGGATCAGGCTGCCGAGCAGAAAGACTGTCAGGCAGATGTATGGGTAGTAGCCGAACAGGAAGGTGTCCATCCAAGTGGTCATGCGCTTGCTCCTTGGGCTGGTTGGCGAGCGGTGTTGTTGGTGTTGTGGTGATTGCGAACGATGTGGATCGGCTGCGGCGCGCCCGGCTTGGCCTGGCCGGCGGTCGAGCAGCCGTCGAAGGCAGGCGGCTCGGCCCAGGCCTCGTCTAGGGCCACGTCAGCCACGACCGGCACGGCCTGCACCTTCTGGCCCGACAGCTCCAGCACCGCGGCGATCACCGAGGCGTAGGGGCTTTCGCGTTCCAGCAGTGCGCTGAACACGGCGGTCAGGATGTGCGCCATCTCGCCGAGGAACTTGCGTGCCAGCTTGTCGGGCTGGGTCGAGGCGAACTCCAGCACGATCGGCAGGTGGTCCGGCAGCTCCTTGCCTTGCAGCCGCAGGCCGGCTCGCTCATAGGTCTGCTGGAGGTCGACCAGCGCCGGGCCGCGCTCGCGCGAGTCGCCATGCACATGCTCGAACAGGTGCAGCGACGTGGCGCGGCCACGGTCGAAGGTGTCGACGTAGCGGGCTTCGACTTCGTAAGGATCGTTGGCGCCGATCCAGCGCATCAGCGCCTGCAGCTCGGCCAGCCGCGTGCGCGACAGGCCGTCAGTACGCGCCAGCGCATCGGCCAGTTCGGGCATCGCGGCGCGCAACTCGGCGTTCGGATAGCCGAGCAGGGCAGAAAGAACACGCAGGGCCAGGGATTTGGGGGTGGTGGTCATGCCATGCTCCTTCAGACTGTCGCCTTGATCGGCACCGTGCGGCGCTTCTTGCCGCCGAACAGCGAGGTGTCACTGCTGCCGTCGGAGCAGCCGTTGCCGAACGAGAAGCCGCAACCGCCGCGCATGTCGAAGGTGTTCTCGGCGTACTCGCGGTGCGTGCTGGGGATCACGAAGCGGTCTTCGTAGTTGGCGATCGCCATCACCTGGTACATGTCTTCGACCTCGCGCTGGGTCATCGCCACGCGCTGCAGCAGGGCCAGGTTCTCGACCCCATCGACATGCTTGCCGCGCTGATAGGCGCGCATCGCGAGCATGCGTTCGAGCGCGCGCACCACCGGCTCGGTGTCGCCTGCGGTCAGCAGGTTGGCCAGGTACTGCACAGGGATGCGCAGCTGGCGCACGTCCGGAATTTCGCCGTTGACGCCGATGTCGCCGGCGTTCGCCGCAGCGGTGATCGGTGACAGCGGCGGCACGTACCAGACCATCGGCAGCGTGCGGTACTCCGGGTGCAGCGGCAGCGCGATCTTCCACTCCATCGCCATCTTCCAGACTGGGCTCTTCTTCGCCGCGGCCAGCCAGGCCTCAGGGATGCCGTCGGCACGGGCCTGCTCGATCACCTTCGGGTCGTTCGGGTCGAGGAAGATGTCGCACTGCGCCTGGTACAGGTCGCGGTCACGCTCGGTGCTCGCGGCTTGCTGGATGCGGTCGGCGTCGTACAGCATCACGCCGAGGTAGCGGATGCGACCGACGCAGGTCTCGGAGCACACGGTGGGCTGGCCCGCTTCGATGCGCGGGTAGCAGAAGATGCACTTCTCGGCCTTGCCGCTTTGCCAGTTGTAGTAGATCTTCTTGTACGGGCAACCCGACACGCACATGCGCCAGCCGCGGCACTTGTCCTGGTCGATCAGCACGATGCCGTCTTCCTCGCGCTTGTAGATCGAGCCCGAGGGGCACGATGCGACACAAGCCGGGTTCAGGCAGTGCTCGCACAGCCTGGGCAGGTACATCATGAAGGTGTTTTCGAACTGGCCGTAGATGTCCTTCTGGATGTCGTCGAAGTTCTTGTCCTTCGAGCGCTTGGCGAACTCACTACCCAGGATCTCTTCCCAGTTCGGGCCCCACACGATCTTCTCCATCCGCTTGCCGGTGATCAGGCTGCGCGGCCGGGCTGTCGGCGCGGCCTTGCTCTCGGGCGCCGACTGCAGATGGTCGTAGTCGAAGGTGAAGGGCTCGTAGTAGTCGTCGATCTGCGGCAGGTTCGGGTTGGCGAAGATGCGCATCAGCAGCTTCCACTTGCCGCCTTGCTTGGGCTCGATCGAACCGTCGACATTGCGGATCCAGCCACCGTTCCACTTGTCCTGGTTCTCCCAGTCCTTCGGGTAGCCGATGCCGGGCTTGGTCTCGACGTTGTTGAACCAGGCGTATTCCATGCCCGGCCGGTTGGTCCAGACGTTCTTGCAGGTGACGGAACAGGTGTGGCAACCAATGCACTTGTCCAGATTCAGCACCATGCCGATTTGCGCGCGGACTTTCATGCCTGTTCTCCCGGGTTCGTGCCTTCATCGTCGAGCCAGTCGACCTTGTTCATCTTGCGCACCACGACGAACTCGTCTCGGTTGGTGCCGATGGTTCCGTAGTAGTTGAAGCCGTAACTCAGCTGCGCGTAGCCACCGATCATGTGGGTCGGCTTGGTGACGATGCGGGTCACCGAGTTGTGGATGCCGCCGCGCTGGCCGGTGATCTCGCTGCCCGGTGTGTTGATGATCTTTTCCTGCGCGTGGTACATCATCGTCATGCCGGGCTTGACGCGCTGGCTGACCACCGCCCGCGCCGCGATGGCGCCGTTGGCGTTGAACAGCTCGATCCAGTCGTTGTCGACGATGCCGGCTTCCTTCGCGTCGTCCTCGCTCAGCCAGACCACCGGGCCGCCGCGGTTCAGCGTCAGCATYATCAGGTTGTCGCTGTAGGTCGAGTGGATGCCCCACTTCTGGTGCGGCGTGATGAAGTTCAGCGCCACTTCCTTGTGGCCGTTGGGCTTGACGCCGCTCGCCCCCGCGATGGCCTTCATGTCGACCGGTGGGCGGTAGCTGGTGAACTCTTCACCGAAGGCGCGCATCCACTTGTGGTCCTGGTAGAACTGTTGGCGGCCGGTGAGGGTGCGCCAGGGGATCAGCTCGTGCACGTTGGTGTAGCCGGCGTTGTACGAGACCTTTTCGCTCTCCAGCCCGCTCCAGGTCGGTGAGCTGATGATCTTGCGCGGTTGGGCCTGCACGTCGCGGAAGCGGATCTTCTCGTCTTCGCGGTGTTGCGCCAGATGGGCATGCTCGCGGCCGGTGAACTTGCTGAGCGCTTCCCAGGCCTTCACGGCCACGTGACCGTTGGTCTCGGGCGCCAGCATCAGGATCACCTCGGTGGCGTCGATGTCGGTCTCGATCTTCGGCATGCCCTTGGTCGGGCCTTCGGTGTGGACCTTGCCGTTCAGCTCCGCCAGTTGGCGCACCTCTTCGGCGGTGTTCCAGCCGATGCCTTTGCCGCCGTTGCCGAGCTTTTCCATCAAGGGGCCGAGCGCGGTGAAGCGGGCAAAGGTGGCCGGGTAATCGCGTTCGACCACGGTGATCTGCGGTGCGGTCTTGCCGGGAATCAACTCGACCTCGCCACGCTTCCAGTCCTGCACGTCGAAGGCTTGCGCCAGCTCGCCCGGGGTGTCGTGCATCAACGGGGTCAGCACCACTTCCTTCTCGACGCCGAGGTGGCCCACGCAGACTTCAGAGAAGGTCTTCGCGAAGCCCTTGTAGATCTCCCAGTCGCTGCGTGCTTCCCAAGCCGGGTCCACCGCGGTCGACAACGGGTGGATGAAGGGGTGCATGTCGCTGGTGTTGAGGTCGTTCTTCTCGTACCAGGTGGCGGTCGGCAGCACGATGTCCGAATACAGGCACGTCGTGCTCATGCGGAAGTCGAGCGTGACGATCAGGTCCAGCTTGCCTTCGGGCGCCTTGTCGTGCCAGCGCACCTCTTGCGGCTTCGCATCGTCCGGCCCCAGGTCTTTGCCTTGCACACCGTGCGAGGTGCCGAGGAAGTGCTTCAGGAAGTACTCGTGGCCCTTGCCCGACGAGCCGAGGATGTTCGAGCGCCAGACGAACATGTTGCGCGGCCAGTTGTCGGGGTGGTCCGGGTCTTCGCAGCTCATCTGCAGCGAACCGTCTTTCAGGCCGGCCACCACATGCGCCTTGACATCGCTGCCACCGTCGCGGGCTACTTGCAGCGGGTTGGTCTTCAGCTGCGGCGCCGAGGGCAGCCAGCCCATGCGTTCGGCGCGCACGTTGTAGTCGATCAGGCTGCCGCCGAACTCGGCCTTGTCGGCCAGCGGCGAGAGGATCTCGTCGACCCCCAGCCGCTCGTAGCGCCACTGGTCGGTGTGGGCGTAGAAGAAGCTGGTGCTGTTCATCTGGCGTGGCGGGCGCGTCCAGTCGAGCGCGAAGGCCAGGGCGGTCCAGCCGGTCTGCGGGCGCAGCTTCTCCTGGCCCACGTAGTGCGCCCAGCCACCGCCGCTTTGCCCGATGCAGCCGCACAGCATCAGCATGTTGATGATGCCGCGGTAGTTCATGTCGCAGTGGTACCAGTGGTTCATCGCCGCGCCGATGATCACCATCGACTTGCCACGGGTCTTGTCGGCGTTGTCGGCGAACTGGCGCGCCACGGTGATGACCTGGTCGCGCGGCACGCCGGTGATCTTTTCCTGCCAGGCCGGGGTGTAGGGTGCGTCGTCGTCGTAGCCCTGGGCGCCGTCGCCCTGACCACGCTCGATGCCGTAGTGCGCGGCCATCAGGTCGAACACGGTGGCGACCAGCGCCTCGCGGTACTCGCCGTCCTTGCCCAGGCGGATGCGTTGCACTGGGACCTTGCGCACCAGCACATCGCAGCCTTGTGCATTGGCGTTGAAGTGCGGCGTCTCGATGCCGGCGAAGTAGGGGAACGCGACTTCGGTGACTTCGTGGCCTTGCCCGTTCTCGGTCGCCGACAGGCGCAGCGTCACGTCTTCGCCGTGGCGGGCTTCCTTGTTCTCGAGGTTCCACTTGCCGGCGTCGGGTGTGCCCTCGGCGCCCCAGCGGAAGCCGACAGAGCCGTGCGGCGCGACCACGCGGCCGTTCTGGTCGAAGGCCAGTGTCTTCCACTCGGGGTTGTTCTGCTGGCCCAGGCGGCCGTTGAAGTCGCTGGCGCGCAGGTAGCGCTTGCTGGCCATCACCTGGCGGCCGTCGGGCAACGTGCGCGGCTCCAGCATCACCAGCATCGGCAGGTCGGTGTAGCGGCGCGCGTAGTCGTTGAAATAGGCGCTGCGGACGTTGAAGCCACCGGTCGACTCACTGCCGCCGAAGTAGAACTCCTTCAGGATCACATGGCCCATGGCCATCGCCAGCGCGGCATCGGTGCCTTGCTTGGGGTGCATCCACAGGTCGGCGAGCTTGCTGACCTCGGCGTAGTCGGGCGTCACCGCCACCGTCTTGGCGCCCTTGTAGCGAACCTCGGTGAAGAAGTGGGCGTCGGGCGTGCGGGTCTGGGGCACGTTGGAACCCCAGGCGATGATGAAGGTCGAGTTGTACCAATCGGCCGACTCGGGCACGTCGGTCTGCTCGCCCCAGACCTGCGGGCTGGACGGCGGCAGGTCGCAGTACCAGTCGTAGAAGCTCATGCACACACCGCCGATCAGCGACAGGTAGCGCGAGCCGGCGGCGTACGAGACCATCGACATCGCCGGGATCGGCGAGAAGCCGATGATGCGGTCGGGCCCGTGCTTCTTGATCGTGTAGACGTTGGCCGAGGCGATCAGCTCGTTGACCTCGTCCCAGCTCGAGCGAATGAAGCCGCCCAGGCCGCGCTGGCGCGTCCACTCCTCGCGTTGGGTCGCGTTCTCGACCACCATCGCCCAGGCGTCGACCGGGCTCTTGGCCACCGCCCGCGCGGCACGCCAGTGCTTCAGCAATCGGCCCCGCACCATCGGGTACTTGACCCGGTTGGCGCTGTACAGGTACCAGGAGTACGAAGCGCCGCGGGCGCAGCCGCGTGGCTCATGGTTGGGCAGGTCAGGCCGGGTGCGCGGGTAGTCGGTCTGCTGGGTTTCCCAGGTGACGATGCCGCCCTTGACGTAGATCTTCCAAGAGCACGAGCCGGTGCAGTTGGTGCCGTGGGTCGAGCGCACGATCTTGTCGTGCTGCCAGCGGCTGCGGTAGGCGTCTTCCCAGGTGCGGTCTTCGCCGGTGGTCACGCCGTGACCGTCGGCAAAGTCTTCGCGGGGCTGCGAGAAGTGGGTCAGTCGATCGAGGAAGTGGCTCATCGAGGGCTCCGGTGTATCGGAGTGGAGTTTTGGGGGCCTGAGGCAATGGCGTGCGACACCAGCACGGCACTGCGTGACAGTGCGTGAACGCTGCGTGTCAGCCCGGTAACCGGGCTCGGATTCGCCCCGTGCGCGGCCCCGCCGTTGGGGCCGCCCGGGCTTCGAGAATCAGCAGGGCATCGGCGCGTTGCGGCGGCTGTAGTACCACCAGGTCACGGCGATGCAGGTCAGGTAGAAGACGATGAAGCAGTACAGCGCCGCTTCGGTGCCGCCGGTCAGCGCGATCGAGCTGCCGTAGCTCTTCGGGATGAAGAAGCCGCCGTAAGCGCCGATGGCCGAGCTGAAGCCGAGCACCGCGGCCGCTTCCTTGTTCGCGTCCTTGATGGCCTGCTCTTTCGCGGCCGGGCCCTTGTCCTTCGCGTCGGCCATGCGCTCGGTCAGGAAGATCACCGGGATCATGCGGAAGGTCGAGCCGTTGCCGATGCCCGAGGTGGCAAAGAGGAACAGGAAGGCGACCAGGAAGCCGGTGAAGTTGCCGCCCTGGCCATGCGAGGGCAGGAACTGCAGCACCGCCAGCACGCCCACGGCCATTGCGACGAAGTTCCAGAAGGTCACGCGCGCGCCGCCCACCTTGTCGGCCAACCAGCCGCCCACGGGCCGCACCAGTGCGCCGACCAAGGGGCCGAGCCATGCGTACTGCAGGGCATTGATGCCGGGGAATTGGCTCTTGATCAGCAGCGGGAAGCCGGCCGAGTAGCCGATGAAGCTGCCGAAGGTGCCGAGATACAGCCAGCACATCAGCCAGTTGTGCTTGCGCTTGAAGATCACCGCCTGGTCGGCGAACGAGGCCTTGGCATCGGCCAGGTCGTTCATGCCGAACCACGCCGCCACAGCGCTGGCGATGATGAACGGCACCCAGATGTAGCCGGCGTTCTGCAGCCACAGCACCATCGCGCCGCCGACCTTGACCACGCCCTGCGGCGGGCCGCCGAGGTCACCGAACACGTTGGCGCCGATGACCATCGGCACGACCACCTGGACCAGCGAGACGCCGAGGTTGCCCAGGCCCGCATTCAGGCCCAGCGCGGTGCCTTTCTGCTCCTTCGGGAAGAAGAAGCTGATGTTGCTCATGCTGGAGGCGAAGTTGCCGCCACCGAAGCCGCACAGCAGCGCCAGCACGATGAATACCTCGYACGGCGTGTCGGGGCTTTGCACCGCCAGCCCGATGCCAAGAGCCGGCAGCAGCAACGAGGCGGTCGAGATCGCCGTCCACCGTCGGCCACCAAAAACCGGCACGGCGAACGAGTAGAAGATGCGCAGCGTGGCGCCGCACAAGGCTGGCAGCGAGGCCAGCCAGAACAGCTGGTTGGTCGAGAAGCGGAAGCCCACCTGCGGCAGGTTGACGACCACCACCGACCAGACCATCCACACCGCGAACGCAAGCGTCAGCGCGGGGATCGAGATCCAGAGGTTGCGTTGCGCGATGGTCGCGCCCTTGGTGCGCCAGAAGCCCTGGTCTTCAGGGTTCCATTGCGCGATCAGTGAGGAAGAAGCCATCAGGTGCTCCTTGTTGAGATGGGTTGATCAGGCGGCCGCGGGAGTTGCCACGGTGTCGCCCAGCAGCGGGGCACGACGCACTTCGGTGAAGTACATCCAGATCAGCGAGACCCAGACCACGCCGTACAGCAGCATGAAAGCCGACGAGCGCACACCGGTCAGGTCGAGCAGGGCGCCGAACAGGATCGGCAGCACGAAGCCGCCCAGACCGCCGGCCAGACCGACGATGCCGCTGATGGCGCCGATGTTCTTCGGGTAGTCGTCGCTGATGTACTTGAAGACGCTGGCCTTGCCGAAGGCCCAGGCCACGCCCAGCACCGCCATCAATGCGGTGAACGAGTAGACATTCAGGCCGATGTGGAAGGTGCGCGCGCCGTTGACCGTCAGCACCGTGAAGTCGGTTTGCGGGTAGCTCAGCAGGAACAGGCAGATCCAGCTGACCCACATCACCCACCAGGTGACGCTGTGCGCACCGTACTTGTCCGACAGCCAGCCGCCTACGGCGCGGAGCACACCACCGGGCAGTGAGAAGCAAGCCGCCAGCAGGGCCGCCACGCGGATGTCGAGCCCGAACTCGCCGACGTAATACTGCACCATCCACAGCGACAGGCCCACGTAGCCGCCGAAGACGATGCTGTAGTACTGGCAGTACTTCAGCACCTTCGGGTCCTTCAGCGCCTTCAGCTGGTCGAAGAAGGTCACGTTGTTCGGCACCAGGTGCTGCGGGTCGCTGTGGCTGAACATCCAGAACAGCACGACCGTGCCCAGCATCACCGCGGCGTAGACCTGCGGCACCATCGTCCAGCCGAAGGCGACGACCAGCGCCGGGGCGATGAACTTGTTGACCGCCGCGCCCGAGTTGCCGGCGCCGTAGACACCCATCGCAAAGCCCTGGCGCGACTTCGGGAACCAGCGCGCCACGTACGGCGTGCCGACCGAGAACGAGCCGCCGGCCAGGCCGACGAACAGGCCGATGGTCAGGAAGTGCCAATACGCGGTGGCGTAAGACATCATCCAGATCGCCGGCACTGTCAGCGCCATCAACAGCGCCATCACGATGCGGCCGCCGAAGCGGTCGGTCCAGATGCCCAGCGGCACGCGTACCAGCGAGCCCGAGAGCACGGGCATCGCCGTCAGCAGGCCGAACTGGGTGGCGTTGAGGTTCAGTGCCTTCTTGATCGGGATGCCGACCACGCCGAACATCATCCAGACCATGAAGCAGACGGTGAAGGCGAGCGTGCTGACGATCAGCACCGACAGCGCCTGGCGGCTGCGGTTGGGCTGCACGGCGGCGGCAACGGGGGGCGACGACTGTGTGGCACGGGTGGCAGCTAAGGCCATGACGCAACTCCTATTTCCTGACCTGAACTTTCGGCGCTGCGCCGGGCCGCGAACATCCTTCCGTGGAACGCCGCGCACACGGCGGAAGAACGATGCGGGACCGGCCTGGCATCGTTCGAATGGACGATGCTTCAGCCTTGGGGCATCAGCATCGGCAGCGGGTGGAAATGGCCGACGAACCGTCGGTGACGGCGGGTGTCACTGTGTGAATGCCGCGTATCACGCGGCGGCGCGCGCCCAGGTCGGACGCGTGTCAGCCCGCGCCGAGGTGCTCGGTCGCGTAGACGGCGGCCTGCACGCGCGAGCTGAGGCCCAGCTTGCGCAGGATGTGCTGCACGTGGATCTTCACCGTCGTCTCGGCGATCTCCAGCGTGCGGGCGATCTCCTTGTTGCTGGCGCCGCGCGCGATCTCGCGCACGATCTCGCGCTCGCGCGGCGACAGTGGCGGCCGCTCCGGCGGCTCGCTTGGCTCAGCGTTGCCCGCGCCGCGCAAGGCGGTCACCAGCTTGCCGGTCAGCTCCGGACTGACGACCGTGTCGCCGCGTGCGCAGCGTTCGATGGCGTCGAGCAGCGCCGGGCCGTCGATCGTCTTCAGCACGTAGCCCTGTGCGCCGGCTTGCAAGGCCGTGGCCAGGTCTTGTTCGTCTTCGCTGACCGTCAGCATCACGATCCGCGCGGTCGGTGCGGCGGCCTTCAGCTCCGGCAGGGCGTCGATGCCGCGCACACCCGGCAAATGGTTGTCCAGCAAGACGACATCGGGTTGCAGCGCGGACGCACCGCGCCGGGCTTCACCAGCATCGGCCGCTTCGCCGACCACCTGCACCTGCGCGTACTGGGCGAGCAGCGCAATCAGGCCGCGCCTGAACAAGGTGTGGTCGTCAACCACCAACAGGCGAATCGGCGCTTTCATGGGTGTCCTCGGTGGCATGTTCGGGCAGGCGCAGCGTCACGACGGTGCCTTCGCCGACTGACGAGCGCACGCTGACCTCGGCGCCGATGGTGGCGGCCCGCTCTTGCATGATGCGCAGGCCCACGTGGCTTTCGCCGGGCTGATCGGCCGGGTCGAAGCCGCGGCCGTCGTCGGCGACCTCGAAACGCCATTCGGGCGACTGCCGCACCGTCAACCGCACCTGGCTCGCGCCGGCGTGCTTGCGCACGTTCGACAAGGCCTCCTGCAGCACGTGCAGCACCTGCACCTGTTGGTCGGCCGGCAGCGGCAGGCCGTGGCCTTGCACGTCCAGCTTGACCGGCAGGCCGGTCTGGTGCTCGAACTTCTGCACCGTGCTGCGCAGCGCGGGCTCGATGTCTTCGCTGTTGGTGCGGGTGCGGAAGTGCAGCAGCAGCTCGCGCACGTCGCCATAGCTTTCGCGCACGCCGGTGTCGATCTCGCCCAAGGTGGCCTGGATGGCGGTCGGGTCGTCTCGCCGAAGCGCCTCGCGCAGCAGGCCGACCTGGATCTTCAGAAAGGCCAGCGATTGCGCGATGGAGTCGTGCAGCTCCTGGGCGATCAGCGTGCGTTCGGCGGCGACGGCGGTCTCTCGTTCGGCGGCGGCGACACGCAGGCTCTCGATGCCACCGGCCAGATGCCCGGCCAGGGTTTCGATCAAGGCGCGCTCGTCGGCGTCGGCCGTGCGGGCGCTGCGAAAGAACAGGTCGACTTCGCCGAGCACGCGCTGGTGCAAGCGCACAGGCACGGTCAGCAGCGTCTCGAAACCGGCGCGGCTGCAGTGCCCCGCACCTTGGGCCAGCGCCGGCGCCATCACCACCTGGGTGTGCGCCGTGGCTGCCGGTTGGCCGCAGTGGCAGTTGCCGGTGGGCAGGCAGCGGCCTTGCGCGGCCAGCGTGGGCGGCAGGCCCTCCTGGGCCAGCAAGAGGTAGCGCCGGTTCGATTCGTCCGACCAGCGTACCGCCACCGCGTCGGCACGGGCCACGCGGCGCACATGGCCGGCGAAGTTGCGGGCCAGCTCGTCCAGCGTGTCGGCACGGGCGACCAGCTCGCTGACCTCATACAGCGAGCGCAGCCGGGCGTGTTCGACTTCGAGCCGGGCGGTCTTCTCTTCGACCTTGTGCTCGAGATCGCGGTACAGCGTCGCCAGGCGTTCGGCCATCGTGTTGAAGCCCGTGGCCAACTGGCGAAACTCGTCGGCCGCATCGATCTCGACGCGAGCGCTGAAGTCGCCGGCATGGATGGCAGCCAGCCCGGCGCCCAGGCGCCGCAGCGGGTCCAGCACCATCAGGTGGCTGGCGTACAGCAGCAGCACCGCGCTGGTGACGGCGAGCACGACCATCGCCATCTGGACGCCGCGCAGCAGCGCCGTCCAGTACGACATGCGCTGCTCGATCGTCGACACGAAGCGGTCGACGCGCTCGACCAGGTTGTCGACATCCGGGACCGACACCCGCGCGCCGGCCAGCCAGCGCCCACGCAGGGCTGACCAGATTTGGCGCACGTCGTCATAGGCGGCGCGCGCCTCTTCGCTCCATGGGATGAACAGGGGCCGCGACGGGTCGCCGCTGMGCAGCAGCTCGAGCGTGGCGTCCATCTGCTGCACCGGTGCGGCGAGTGCCTGCGTTGCATCACCATCGGCGCGCAATGCCAAGCGGTAGCTCATCATGCGCAGGCGGCCGGCCTCGTTGACGGCGGCCGCGCCGCCTTCGAGCTGCCAGGTCACCCACAGCGTCAACGCGATCGACGCCAGGGCCACCAGCAGGAACAGCGAGCCGGTGGCCACCAGCTTGAAGGCAAGGGTCTGGCGGGGCCGCATCGGGTCACTCTAGGCCGGCGAGACCCGCAACGGCTTGACATCGATCAAGGCTGAACGGTTCGTGGCCCTATGGCGTCGCCAGCCGGTGCAGCGCCGTCGCGTCCCGCACGAAGATGCGTGCGCCCTTGACGTCGATGGCGCCCATCTCGCGCAGGCGGCGCAAGGTGCGCGAAAAGGTTTCCGGCGAGGTGCCGATCTGCGAAGCGACCGTGCTCTTGCGCTGCGCCAGCACGACGGTGGCGCCGTCAGCGGTGGCGTGCAGGGCGTCGAGCAACCAGGTGGCGCAGCGGGCGAGGGCGTCCTTGGTCAGCAGCTGCTGCGCGTTCTGGGTCGACTCGCGCACATGGCGGGCCAGCAGGCTCAGCAGCACGCGGGCGACCGAGGGCCGACGCCGGCAAAGCACCTCGACATCGGCAATCGGGAAGGCATACAGCGTGCTGTCGGCGTCTGCCACGCAACGCTCGACGACGGCCTGGCCCAGCCAGGCGTTCGCCACGTCCAGCCACTGGCCGCGCTGGAACGAGCGCAAGGGCTGCCGATGGYCGTCGCCGTCGGCGCCGCCCATCGTCACGCAACCGCCGGTGACCAGCCACATCGCATGGCTGGGCGTCATCTCGTCGAAGGGGCTGCACCCGGCGGCCACCCTGTGCGCTTGGCCCAGCATCGCCAGAGCCTGGGCATCGTCCGGCGGTGGTGGCGTGGGTTGGCAGGCTTGCTGCAAGAGTGCCGCAAGGGTGTCGACCTCGGTACCGGCGGCGCTCGGCGCCGGGCCGGGCGGTGTGAGAAGGGTCAGGGCGGTGTCCATGGCGGTCGGTACTGACGTTGTGGTCAAGCCACTGTCCATGCCTGAAGCAGGCGAGGTTTTGTGTTTGGTCAAGAGTCGATCGAGCGAGGGCTTGATCAAGATCATCGTTTCGGCAAGGGTCAACGGGCCGCCGCGGTCTGCTCGTTCAGCGCAGCGGGTGCCGCACCCGGCCGGTGGTTCCACAGCAGCACGAGGTTGAGCGCCACCGCACCGACAATCGAGTAGCCGACGCGACGTGGCTCGATGGTCACCAGCGCGGCCAGCAAGATTGCGCAGTCGATCGCCATTTGCACCGCACCGGCACGCCAGCCGCGGCGGCGCTGCAGGCTCAGCGCGAGGACGTTCACGCCACCCAGGCTGGCTCTGTGCCGGAACAGCACCACCAGGCCGACGCCGATCAGCGTGCCGCCGGCGATGGCCGCGTACAGCGGCTGCACGGTGCGCAGGCTCAGCGTGCGAGCCACCACCTCGACCCCTACCGACAGCGCGCCCACCGCGCAGAGAGTGCGCAACGTGAACCGCAGCCCCAGCTCGCGCCACGACAGCAGGTAGAAGGGCAGGTTGACGCAGAACAGCGCCACTCCCAGCGGCAGGCCCGTGCTGTAGCTCAGCAGGAATGCAATCCCGGGCGTTCCACCGGTCAGCAGGCCGGCGCCGCCGATCAACGACAGGCCCAGAGAGACCAGCAAGATGGCCGTGGCCAGGGCTTGCAGGTCGTCGACCAACGGGTGGGGTGTGCTGCGGATGGACATGGTCAGCGGCCAGTGTCGCGCGGCTCTGGCGGACCGGGTTGAGTTGGCGCAAGCGTTGGCCAATGAAGCGCCCCAGGGCTCAGCAAGCCAAGCCCGCCCCCGAGGGGATCGAGGAACTCGGGGCGGCCCTTCGTTCCTTGAGAGCGATCTGCCGAGTTCTTGTCATGGGTCAAATCCATGAACCCGGCGAGTTAGGAAGATGCAAATCATTCCTATTCATTCGAGACTCCCCCATGAGTTCCCTTTTGATTCGCGCCGCACTCGTGGCTGTCCTCGCGGCCGGCGTTTGCGCGCCGGCATCGGCGCTCGAGTACCCGATCGGCACGCCACACAAGGTGGCGGACATGGAGATTGGCGCGGTCTATCTGCAGCCGGTTGAAATGGAGCCCGATGGCCACATGCGGAAGGCGACCGAGTCGGATGTGCACATTGAGGCCGACATCCACGCGCTCGACAACAACCCGCATGGTTACGCCGAAGGCGCGTGGGTGCCGTTCCTGTTCGTGCGCTACGAGATCCGCAAGCAAGGCGGCGGCGAGCCGATCGTCGGCGACTTCATGGCGATGGTGGCCAGCGACGGGCCGCACTACGGCGACAACGTCAAGCTGCAGGGCCCGGGCCGCTACCACCTCAAGTACACGGTCTACCCGCCGAGCGCGAAAGAGAACCCGATCGGCCACCACTTCGGCCGCCACACCGACCGCGCCACTGGCGTGCGCCCCTGGTTCAAGGCGTTCGACGTCGAGTGGGATTTCACCTTCGCCGGCGTTGGCAAGAAGGGTGGGTATTGATGAACCGCCATCACTTGGCGATAGCCCTGGCTACGGTGCTGGCCACGGGCGCTGTGACCGCTGAGATGCAGACCCTGTCGATCGTGGTGCGCGACGGCCGCATCGAGCCCGCCACGCTGGCCGTGCCGGCTGGCGTGCGGCTGCGACTGGCGGTGAGCAACGGCGGCACCGGCCCCTGCGAATTCGAGAACCTCGGCCTGCGGGTCGAGAAGGTGCTCGCGCCCGGCGCCGCGTCGACGCTGGTGCTGCCGCCGCTGCGCCCGGGCAGCTACCAGTTCGTCGACGAATTCCACCCCGACGGCGCAGCGCTGACGCTGACCGCCAAGTAAAGGCCAATTCGATGCTCCACACCTTCATCGTTGTCTGGCGCGAAAGCGTCGAGGCACTGCTGATCATCGGCGTGCTGCTGGCCTGGATCGCCCGCCAGCCGACACCCGCCCCGTTGCGGCGCGGCCTGTGGGTCGGTGCCGTCGGTGGCGTGGGCCTGGCGGGGCTGCTGGGTGTGGCGACGCTGCTGGCGCAGTCCGAACTGCAAGGCCAGGCGCTGGACGCCGTGCGGTTGACGGTGACGCTGGGTGCCGCGGCGCTGATCCTGCAAATGGTGGCGTGGATGCGCCGCCACGGAGCCACGATGCGCTACACGCTCGAAGCGAGGGCCTCGCGGGTCTCGGGCGCTTCGGGCGTGGCCTGGGTGGCCGCGCTGGCAGTGGCGCGCGAAGGCGCCGAGACGGTGGTCTTTCTGTGCGGCATCGGCTGGGAGACCGCTAGCACGGCCACCGCGCGGTGGCTCGCGGGCTTTGGTGGACTGCTGGCGGCGTTGGCCTGTGCGTGGCTGCTCGGGCGCGGAGCGCGCGCGCTCGGCACGCGCCGGTTGATGCGCCTGAGCGAGGCGCTGCTGCTGATCGTCGCCGCTTCGCTGGTGGCGACCGGCATCGACCAGATGATCGCGCTCGACTGGCTCCCGCCGGGTTGGGACCCGGTTTGGGACAGCGCGCTGCTGCTCGACGACAGCACCGGCCTGGGCCGTGTGCTGGCCGACTTTGCCGGTTACCGCGCGCGGCCATCGGCCACCCTGCTGGTCGGTTATGCAGGCTTCTGGGCGCTGGCCTGGGCGCTGCTTTCTCGAGCCGGCAAACCGGCGTCTTCGGCGCCAGYGCGATGCACCGTGTGATCCCGATCGTGGTGGCGCCGTCGCCGGCGCCTGGCGTCAGCGACACGCCGGTGTCGCGGCCCTGGCCGGCACGCCTGGGCGATGCGATGCAGCGTCATCGCCGGCTGATCCAGACCATCCAGTGGGCGATGGTCGGGTTTTACGGGTTCCTCGTGGTGCTACCGGCCTGCCTGCCGCTGCCGCCGGCAGGTGCCAGCATCGTCGACAACCTGACGCTGTTCGCCCAGTTCATTTTTTGGGGCGTCTGGTGGCCGCTGGTGATCGCCGCGACGATGCTGCTCGGCCGCGTCTGGTGCGGCGTGTTCTGCCCCGAAGGCGCGTTGACCGAATGGGCCAGCCGCCACGGCCGCGGCGGCACGATCCCGCGCTGGGTGCGTTGGCGCGGCTGGCCGACGTTGGCGTTCATCGCCACCACGGTCTATGAGCAACTGATCGGCGTCTACGACTACGCGCAGGCGACGCTGTTGATCCTGGGCGGGTCGACTCTGGCCGCCATGCTGGTGGGTTACCTGTACGGCCAAGGCAAGCGCGTGTGGTGTCGCTATCTGTGCCCCGTCAGTGGCGTGTTCACGTTGCTGGCCAAGGTGGCCCCGCTGCACTTTCGTGCCGACGAGGCGGCCTGGCGACGCCACCAGGGCGTGGTGCCGCGGGTGGACTGCGGGCCACTGCTGAACCTGCGCCACCTCGACAGCGCCTCGGCCTGCCATTCGTGCGGTCGCTGCAGCGGCCACCGCGGGGCGATCGAACTGGCGACCCGTTCGCCGAATGCCGAGATCCTCGGTCCGGTGCGCCCTGGCGACGAGACCTCGGCCAGCTTGCTGGTGTTCGGCCTGCTGGGCGTGGCCGTCGGGGCCTTCCAGTGGAGCTTGTCACCAGCCTTCGTCACGGCCAAGCAGGCCGCCGCCGAGTGGCTGGTCGCGCACGACCACTACGCGCTGCTGGCCGACAACGCGCCATGGTGGCTGCTGACCCACCAGCCCGCGGCGAGTGACGTGTTCAGCTGGCTCGACGGGCTGGCCATCCTGGCCTATATCGGTGGCCATGCGTTGCTGGTCGGCGGCCTGGTGTGGCTGGCCCTGGGCGCTGCGGTGCGCGTGTTGGACGCTACTGCCATCACACGCCACCGCCTGGCGATGGCGCTGGTGCCGCTGGCAGGTGCTGGCCTGGTGCTTGGCTTGTCGATGACGACCGCGAGCCACCTGCGCGCCGAAGGGGTGCCGCTGTCTTGGCTTGGCCCATTGCGCGTGCTGTTGCTCGGTGGTGCCGCGGGCTGGTCGCTGGTGCTCGGGGCTCGGTTGCTGGCGTCAGCCGCTGCGGGTGCCAGTCGCAAGGCCTTGGCGCTGGCCTGCTACGGCCTGCCGGTGGCGTTGATGGGCGTGATCTGGGTGTGGATGCTGCTCGGCGTCTGACGACGCGAGATCAGCGCAGCGTCAGTTCCAACCCCAGCGCGCGAACCTCGTCCAGCAGGGGCTCGGGCCAGGCCCAGTCATCAGGCCAGCGGGTGGTGGCCTCGCYATCAACGCCGAGCAGGCGTTGCAGCGCCCAACGTTGTGCGCCGGCTGCGCGCAAGGCACGGGCGGTGTCCAGCAACGCGGCGTCGTCGACGAGCGCAGGGTGGTAGGTGGTGCGCAGTTCATGAGCGACACCGCTGGCGAGCACCGTGTCCAGCGCCCGCCAGGCGGCACGGCCGCTGCCGCGCCGGCCGGTGACTTCGTCGTAGCTTGAGGCACAGGTCTTCACGTCCAGGCCCACCCAGCCCAGCACGGGTAGCAGGGTGCGCAAACGTGCGGGGTAGATACCGGCGCTGTGCAGGCCCGTCTCGAAGCCCATGTCGCGCACTTCATTCAGTGCCTCGGGCAGATGTGGATCCAGCGCGGGTTCACCGCCACTGAAGACCACGCCATCGAGCAAGCCGACACGGCGCTGCAAGGTTTCGCGCACCGAAGCCCAGCCGATGTCGCTGCGGCCGGTGCGAACCTGCAGCTCGGGGTTGTGGCAGTAGCCGCAGCGCCAGGGGCAGCCGCGGATGAACACCACCGCGCACAGGCGGCCCGGCCAGTCGCTGGTGCTCAGCGGCGTGAAGCCGCCGACCTCAATCACGACTGGCAGGCGAAGGATCGGCGGGCGGCTCGACGAAGTAGCGACGCTCGTTGAATTCGCCCTGCTTGCCGGTGTTGAACGAGGCCATCGGCCGGTGGTAACCCATCACGCGGGTCCAGACCTCGCACCGTTGGCGCTCGTGCTCGGCCAGCGTGAAGTGTTCGGACAGGAAGGCGGCAGAAGTCATCGGAGTCTCCTTGAGGGTAGGTGAAAGGGGTCAGTGCGCTTGGGCCTCGTGCTGCCGGCGCTTGCGGGCCAGCGCGGCTTCGTCGCACTGCGGGCAGAAGACATGCTCGCCCGCCAGGTAGCCATGTGCCGGGCAGATCGAGAAGGTCGGCGTCACGGTGAGGTACGGCAGGCGGAAGCGGCTGAGCGCACGCCGCACCAGCGCCTTGCACGCGGCGGCCGAAGAGACACGTTCGCCCAGGTACAGGTGCAGCACCGTGCCGCCGGTGTATTTGCGCTGCAGCGCTTCTTGCCGCTGCAGGGCTTCGAACGGGTCGGTCGTGAAGGCGACCGGCAACTGCGAAGAGTTGGTGTAGTAGGGCTGCGCCGGTGTGCCGGCCTGCAGGATGTGCGGGAAACGCTTGCGGTCTTCTTTCGCAAAGCGGTAGGTGGTGCCCTCGGCGGGCGTGGCCTCCAGGTTGTAGAGGTGGCCGGTTTCTTCTTGCAGCGCGACGATGCGTTCGCGGATGTGGTCGAGGTAGCGCAGCGCGAAGGCCTCGCCCCATTCGGTGGTGATGTCCTCGGCGCCGCCGCTGAAGTTGCGGATCATCTCGTTGATGCCGTTCACGCCGATCGTCGAGAAGTGGTTGCGCAGTGTGCCGAGGTAGCGCTTGGTGTAGGGGAACAGGCCGTTGTCAATGTGGCCCTGGATCACCTTGCGCTTGATCTCCAGGCTGTTCCGCGCCAGGTCGATCAGCGTGTCGGTACGGCGCAGCAGCGCAGCTTCGTCGCCGGCGTGCAGGTGGCCCAATCGGGCGCAATTCAACGTCACCACGCCGAGCGAGCCGGTCTGCTCGGCCGAGCCGAACAGGCCGTTGCCGCGCTTGAGCAGCTCGCGCAGGTCCAGCTGCAGCCGGCAACACATCGAGCGCACCATGTGCGGCTCGAGGTCGGAATTGAGGAAGTTCTGGAAGTAGGGCAGGCCGTACTTCGCGGTCATCTCGAACAGGCGATCGGTGTTCGGGTGGTCCCAGGCGAAGTTGCGCGTGATGTTGTAGGTCGGGATCGGGAAGGTGAAYGCGCGGCCCTTCGCGTCGCCTCGCATCATCACGTCGATGTAGGCCTGGTTGATCAGGTCCATCTCGGCTTGCAGGTCGCCGTAGGTGAAGGGCATCTCGCGTCCGCCGATCACCGGCACCTGCTCGCGCAGGTCGTCGGGGCAGGTCCAGTCGAAGGTCAGGTTGGTGAACGGCGTCTGCGTACCCCAGCGCGAAGGCACGTTCAGGTTGTGGATCAGCTCCTGCATGCACTGGCGCACCTGCAGGAAGCTCAGGCCGTCCTTGCGCACATAGGGTGCCAGGTAGGTGTCGAACGAGCTGAAGGCCTGCGCGCCGGCCCATTCGTTCTGCAGCGTGCCGAGAMAGTTGACGATCTGCCCGACCGCGCTGGACAGATGCTGCGGCGGCCCCGACTCCACCTTGCCCGGCACGCCGTTCAGGCCCTCATGCAGCAGCGTGCGCAGCGACCAGCCAGCGCAGTAGCCCGACAGCATGTCCAGGTCGTGGATGTGGAAGTCGGCCTCGCGGTGCGCCAGGCCGATCTCGGGCGGGTAGACGTGATCGAGCCAGTAGTTAGCGATGACCTTGCCGGCCACGTTCAGGATCAGCCCACCGAGCGAGTAGCCCTGGTTGGCGTTGGCCTGCACGCGCCAGTCCTGCCGCGCGAGGTATTCGTTGACCGAACGCTCGACGTTCACCGCGACCACGCGGTCTTGCCGCAGGCTGCGGCGCTGCTCGCGGTAGACGATGTAGGCCCGCGCTGTGTCGAAGTGAGCGGCTTGCTGCAGCACACGCTCGACCAAGTCTTGAATCGTCTCGACATCGGCCACGCGCCCGCGCAGCTGCGCAACGACCTGCCGTGTCAGTTCAGCGGCGCGCTCCGCGTCGAACTCGCCTGTGGCGGCGCCAGCACGAGCCAGCGCCGCGTGGATCTTCTGCGCATCGAAGCCCACCGTTCGACCTTCGCGTTTGATCACGGCGACGGGCAGGCTGCCGGTGGGCGATGGGAACGGCGTGGTGGGGACTGGCGTCATGTCGAACACTAAATATGGGGTGTGAATTCAGTGTGGACACTATAGGCAGGGCATTGGCCGTGACCAAGCGGTCGAATTTGATCAGGATCAGAGATGCGGCGAATGCGCGCTGAAGCTGACGCGCGGCGCCAGCGAGAGCGTCAGGCGAGGTGCGCCAGAAAGCCCAGTGGGCTTTTCGTGATCGCAACGGAGGCGATCCAGCCGAAAGTGGCCAGCGCCGCCAGCCAGGCGCCGGCGCGCACGGCGGCAGGGCGGCCGGGCTTCAAGGCCAGCATGCCCAGCCCGATGTAGACCAGCAGCCCGATGATCTTGGCCAGCAGCCACGGGGCGTGGGCTGGATTCAGGCGCAGCATCCAGGCCAGCGTGAGGGCGGACAGCAGCAGCACCGAGTCGACGATGTGCGGCAAGGTCTTCGCTACGCGGCCTTGCACCCAGCGCGCGCCGCGCAGCGACGCAAGCCCGCGGGCGAAGAAACCGGCGAACGACAGCGCGACGGCCGTCTGGTGGATGGTCTTGAGCAGCGCGTAGTCCACAGCGAATCAACCCGGCTTGCCGTCGACGCGCGAGCGCGTCAGCACCGGCCAGTAGGTCACCGCGAACAAGCCGAAGCCGGCGGACCAGCAAGACGCCGACACCAGCACCGCGTACATCGTGGCCTCAGGCATCAGCATCGGCACAGCGATTCGCACGACCGCGGCCAGTGCGATGAGCACGTAGCTCGTGGTCTCGCTGCGACCAGCGCGAAGCATGCGGCCGGTGTGACCAAGCGCGGTGCGCGTCATCATGCCGATGATCAGGCCGCCGATCGCGCCGACGGTCAAGGCATGGGTGGCCAGCGATGGGGCCAGCCAGCCGGCTTCTGCCACGGCGCGCAGCATCAGGTGCACGGGAATCCACAGGTAGGCCAGGTGCAGCACCCAGACCAGCGGCGTGCGCCAGGTGACCCAAGGCTGCCACAGCGACCAGCGCCGCAGGTGCACCGCGGCGCACAACAAGGCCAGCAACAGCATCGACGTGCCGTGCAGCTGCACTGCGTCGGCTGCCCACAGCAACAACACCGAGCCCAGCGCCAACTTCTCGACCAGCGGCTGGCGCGTGGCCGCCGCACCGGGAATGCCGTTGTTGGTGAACATCGGGATCACGCGGCCGCCCATCACCGCCATGATGAACAGCACCACATCGAGCGCCAGTTGAATGCCGATCCACGGGGGCACTGCGATAGCGCCCAGCTGGGCTAGGTGGAACAGCATCTGCGCCGCCGACATCATCAACAACAGGCCGATGAAGAAGTAGTTGCGGCGGTTGCGCGACGCGATGAACGGCACCGCCAGCGAAACAGCCGCAGCCAGTGGGAAGGCGGCGCTGACCAGTGCAGCGGTGAGGCCGAAGGGCGTCAGCACCAGCACGCGCCCGGCCACCCACAAGGCAGCCAACGCAGCCAGCAGCGCGCCAGTCGGCGTGGGCCGGTTCGACCAGTTGCGCCCCGCGGTGAAGAGAAAGCCGACGACCACTGCGAGCGTGAAGCCGAACAGCATCTCGTGGGCATGCCAGGCGGGCCCGCTCAGGTAGGCATGGCCGAGCCAGCCTGAGAATTGCAAGGCCCACAGGCCGATCGACAGCGCGGCGAACGAGCTCGCCAGCAGGTAGAACGGCCGAAACCCGATTTGCCAGAGTGCGAAGCTCGGGGCGCTGTTGGGGCGCCGAGGCGGTTCCATGATTTGCACGAAGCCGGTCATTGGGGCTTCTCCGTCAAAGATGGGGCGCCAAGCCGCGATGGGCCCACCGCCAGGCGACGATGCCGCCCAGCGCTGTGGCCGCAAACCAGACCAGGGCCAGGGCGTTCATTGCGGCGCCGGCGGCGCGCAGGCTGTCATCGAATGCGCCGGCGCCCAGGCGGAGCACCAGCGAGAGGTGAAGTGCCAACAGAGGCCCGTAGAACGGCCGCCCGAACTGCATCTTGACGCGGGCGACCGCCGGCAGGATCACCGGCGCGTGGCCCATGACCATGCTGATGACGAAGCCCAGGCCCAGCGCGTGCAGCGCGATGTCGCGCGTCGGCGCGCCGAGCACCATCGCCGCCCATGCGACACCGGCCACTGCCAACCATCCGTAGCCGCCCAGCAGGCACACGGCCATGTAGCGGGGCAGGCCGGCGGCGAAAACGGTTCGGCGCGCGATGTCGAAAAYGGCGAGCCAAGTGGCCAGCAGCGTGAGCGCCACACCAAACAACACGCCGCCAACAACGGGCCAGGCAACTGACGCGGCGGCACCGGCCACCAGCAGCGCAACGATGGCATGGAACGATGGGTGCGCAGCCGGGTGCCGGCGCATCAGGCGTGTCATCTCCAGCCGCTCGGCCGCGATCGTCAGCACCAGGAAGCTGAACCACCAGGCCAGTGTGGCCAGGCTGGTGGCACCGAATGCGAAGTGGAGATTGCCGATCAGCCATGCCACGGCGGCCACCAGCAACAGCACGGTGTGTGCCGCACGCTGGCGGTGCACGATGACGACATTGACGGCCACGAAGACCGTCGCCGCCGCGGCGAGCAGCGCACTCGCCGGCATGGCCAAGCCTGCGACGAGACACAGGCCCGCCGCACCAGACAACACTGGCGCGAGGAACGCCGCAGGCCGCTTGACGGCCACCGCACGCTCGATGCCGATCACCGTGCCGAGGAAGCCACAGATCATCAGACCGGCGTGCCAGAGCAAGGCGTGGTTCAACCACGCGTCACCGTTGAATGACGAAGGGGCGACGCCGTAGCGCGCCAGCCCACCGAACACGCCGCTGACCAGCGACACCACCACCATGCCCAACAGCACAGGCTTGGCACATGCGGCCAGCCAGCGGTGTTGGGCGGCGGTGTYCACCACTGCATGAAGCGCCGGCCGCGCTCGCTCATCTGGTCGGGCGTCCACGGCGGCTCCCACACCAGTTCAACATCGATCGCCATGCCGCGTTCGGCGACGCTCATCAGCTCGGCCTCGGCCTCTTCGATGATCAGGCCGGCAACAGGGCAGGCGGCCGAGGTCATGGTTAGCAGCACATGCAGCCTGTCGGCGGACACCGTCACGCCCAGCACCAAGCCCACGTCGACGATGCTCAGCGCGACCTCGGGGTCGACGACATGCGTCAACGCGTCGATGATCGGCTGGCGCAGCGCCTCGGGGCCGGTGTAGGGGAACGGCGCGGGGGCGGTCATGAATGAAGCCCACCGCGCGCTGCCGGCCGCTGGTCGACGAACAGGATGCGCGCGAGTGCCTGCCGGTTGCGCGCCATGTCGGCCAGCGTGTAGCGGTCGAGCACCGCGTAGAAAGCCTCGACCGCTTCATGCAAGACCGGGCGCAGGCGGCAAACCGGTTCGATGCAACAGCGTCCGACGGCCGGCTCCTCACCGAAGCACTCGGCTGGCATGTCCGCCCCTTCGGTCTGCCGGACGACATGGCCGAGGACCACGTCTTCCGGCGCCAGCGCCAGGTCGAGCCCACCGCCCTTGCCGCGCACATTGGCCAGCAAGCCGGCCTTGCCGAGGAAGTGGACCACCTTGGTCAGGTGGTTCTCCTTCACATGGAACGCCTCGGCAATCTCGGCAATCGTGCTGCGTCGCCCCGGCTGGGCAGCCAGGTAGATCAGCACGCGCAGGCTGTAATCGGTGAAAGCGGTGAGCTTCATGGCGATGGTCTCAGGAACGGATGGCCGACGGCAACGCCGCAGGCACCTTGGACGCTGCGGGCCGGCGCAGCAGCTTGATCGCATACAGCGCCAGCATGACGCTACCAGCGGCGAACACGATGTCGCCCGGCACACGCAGCCAGACCAGCCGTTCCATCAGGACCGAATGGATGATCTCGGGCGAGCGAGCGAACCACAGGCCCTTGTCGATGCTGGCCCAGGCCTGGTAGATGCCGGCCGGCAGCAAAGACATGAACACCATCATGCCTAAGCCGATGTTCAGGCCCCAGAACGCGGGTTGGAGCAGGCTGTCGGCATGCAGATGGCGGGCACGAGCCGATCCGGCTCTGCCGGTCGGTTCGAGCACCCCCGCGGGGGGCGGCGACATAGTCGCCTGGGGGCTCGGGTAAAGGCCACGCAGGCAGAACAACATCAGCCCGATGCCCAGCATGCCGTAGACGCCGAACAGTGCCGCGTGGCCGTGGGCCGCCGTCATGTTCAGGCCCTGCACGTGGTACAGCGAGGCCGGTGGGTTGATCGCGAAGCCCAGCAGGCCGGCGCCGACGGTGTTCCAGAAGCCCACCGCGACGAAGCTGAGGATGACCCACTTGTAGGCCCGCAGCCACGGCAGCGACTTCGACTGGCGGTAGGTCTGCAAGGCTTCGAGTCCGATCAGCGTCAGCGGCACCACTTCGAGCGCCGAGAACACGGCACCCACCGCGATGATCGACGTCGGCGTGCCGGTGAAGTACAGGTGGTGCAGCGTGCCGAGGATGCCGCCGAACAGGAAGACGATGGTCTCGGCAACGATCGCACGGTTGGCGCTTTCTGCGCGCACCAGGCCCAGGTTGGTGAAGATCAGCGCGACAACGGCCGTGGCGAACACTTCGAAGAAGCCTTCGACCCACAGGTGCACCAGCCACCAGCGCCAATACTCGATCATCGAGTAGTGGGTGTGCTGGCCCCAGGTCAGCGAGCTGGCGTAGAAGCCGCCGATGCAGGTGGCCGACAGGAACACCATCGCGATCAGGCCGCGCGTTTCCGAGGGCTTGGTCAGCGCCGGCCACAGCGCACGGCCGAGCAGGAAGACCCAGAACAGCAGGCCCACGAACAGCAGCAGTTGCCAGACACGGCCCATGCTCGTGAACTCGAGGCCCTGGTTGCCGATCCAGAAGCTGAAGTCGACGCCGCGGTGTTGCAGCGTGCCGAGCCAGCCGGTGGCGGTGGAGCCGACGACGATCGCGATCAGGGCCCAGAACAGCACGTCGACACCGAGCTTTTGCAGCTTGGGCTCACGGCCCGACAGCAGCGGCGCGATGTACAGACCAGTGGCGAGCCACGCGGTGGCGATCCAGAAGATGCCGACCTGGGTGTGGATCGTGCGGCTGACGGTGTAGGGCAGCACCTCGGCCAGCGGGATGCCGAAGAAGGCCTGGCCCTCGACGGCATAGTGCGCGGTGATCGCGCCCATGCCAACCTGCAGCAGCATCAGGCCGACGACGGCGAAGAAGTACTTGCGCGTGGCCTTCATCGAAGGGGTGGCGACGGCGCCGATCAGCGGGTCGGCCTTGGGCGGCTGCGCCGGCTCGGCGTGCTTTTGCCCGCCATGGAACCACAGCATGGCGGCGATGCCGGCCAGCAGCAGCACGATGCTGACCATCGACCAGATCGCGGCCGTGCTCGTCATCGTGTTGCCGACCAGCGGCTCGTGCGGCCAATTGCTGGTGTAAGACAGGTTCCGTTCGCCGGGGCGGTCGGTCGTCGCAGCCCAGGCGGTCCAGAAGAAGAACGCACTGAGCGCCTGGCGGTCGGTCAGGTTCGGCAGCGTGCCTTCGGTCATCGCGTACTGATCGCGCAAATGGGCCAGCGAGGCTTCGTCGCCGAACAGGCCTTCGATGTGGTGCGCGACCTGCTTGATGGCCTGCGCGCGCTCGGCCGACACCTTGATGACACCGGTGGTCTCGTCATAGGTGTTGCGCCGCATCTCGTCTTTCAGCGCAGCGGCGATCGCGCCATGGTCGGCCGGTGTCAGGTTGGCGGCGACCTTGTTCAGTTGCTGCACACGAATGTCTTGCAGCGCGACCGCCTCGCGGTGGAGCCAGTCGGCCGACCAGTCGGGTGCGACATAGCTGCCGTGGCCCCAGACGGTGCCGAGTTGCTGGCCACCGGCCGAAAGCCAGGCCTGCTGGCCGAGCTGGATCTGCTCGCCGGTGAACAGCGTTTCGCCGTCGCTGCTGACGACGGCCTGGGGGATCGGTGGGGCGCTGAGGTAAATCTGCAGACCCAGGTAACCCAGTGCGCCGAACGACAGCACGAAGATGAGCGCAAGCCAGCGCCACAGTCTGTGGGTGTTGTTCATGACGGTGATTCAGTGGGGAGTGAGACGTCGCGGGGCGTTTCAGGCGCCGCCGCACGAGCCGCAGCATTGGCCGTTGGCATGGGGATCAGCCAGCTTGGTGATGCGCACGCGCCAGAGTTCAGGGCCTGCCTCGAGGTAGTCCCAGCCGAAGCGGCCAGGGATCTTGGCCTGGAACTGGTGGTACAGCGGCTTCGGATCGTGGTCGTTCACCAGGTCCATCGCCTGGCCGGCCGGCAGCTCGCGAAAGGTCGAGAAGATCAGCGGATGGCGGTCGAGCGGCGCGACGGGGCGAACGTCAACGGTCGAGTGGGCGTGGGTGGTTTGCATGGGCTGTCCTTTGAAGGTGCATTTTGAATGCATCTATCGTACGGACACCAATGCAGGGGCATTTGATCTGCATCAACGCTGCCCGCAAATGCAGRCTCGGACAGACAGTCACCCGCCCGAATCGACAGGCGCAGGGCGTTCACCCGGCGGGGTCAACACCCGATCGGCCTCGTCCACGCAGCCCTCGAGCCAGTCGTCACCGAACAACTCCACCGGATGCTGCGTGCGCTCGGCGCCGTTGCCGCAGATCAGGTCGTCAGCGGCGCAGTAGCGGTCGCAACCCCAGCAGTTGCGTTCCGGGTGCCTGGGGTGGATGGGGAAGCGCTTGGCCATGTGGTCGCGAGGGATCAGCGCGAGGCGCGGCGGCCGCTGTCCAGCGCGCCAGGGTTGGGTAGCGCCCGGCAGCCGTGGTGCTGGCGCAGCCGGGTTTCGATGAAGAGGTCCTTCTCGGCCCACTGCTCGTCGATCCATGCACGCACGCGAAGGCGGTAAGCCTTGTCGCGGACGAAATCGCCACCCACCACGCCTGTGGGCACCGGGCGCCGCCGAACATAGACACAGACCGCGCCGACCCTGCCGCACAGCAGGTCCCAAAAGCTTGGGGTGCCGTCGGGGTAGACGATGGTCACGTCCAGCAGCGCGTCGAACTGCTCGCCCATCGTGGCCAGCGCCACGCCCAGGCCGCCCACCTTGGGCGGCAGAAGGTATTGATAGGGGCTGTGCTGCGCCGCGTGCTTCGCGTGCGTGAAGCGCGTGCCTTCGGCGAAGTTGATCACCGAGGTCGGTATGTGCTTGAACTTCTCACAGGCGCGGCGTGTTGTGGCCAAGTCGTCGCGGCCGCTGCTGCGGCCTTGGCCACGCTGCATGAAAGGAAAGTCCAGTGCCCACCAAGCGAGGCCGATCATCGGCACCCACATCAGCTCGCGCTTCAGGAAGAACTTCAGGAACGGGATGCGACCGTGGAAGACGCGTTGCAACACGAGGATGTCGACCCAGCTCCGGTGATTGCTGGAAACGAGGTACCAGCCGCGCGGGGTCAGGCCCGCCATACCGCAAACCTCCCAAGGAGTTGACGCCGATGCCGCCAACCAGGCGTTGTTGACCACCACCCAGCACGAGGCCAGGCGATTCAGGGCCTTGTCGCAGGCCACGCGCAGAGCGCCGGCTGGCAGCACCAGCTTCGCCAGCGCCGGCAACATCATCAGCATGAAGACGGCCACCGTGTTCACGGCCAGCAGCAAACCGGTGAGGCCCCCGCGCAGCCAAGCCATCATCGCGGCGTCGTCGGCGCCGGTCGGCGAGGCCACAGCGGGCCGATCGCATCGAGCGTGTTCTTCAGCACCAGGCCGAGTTCGGTGTCGCCTTCCATCACCAACGCGCGCTCGAAGAAGAGTCGGTCGGGGTCGTCGTCGCCGCGCAGCAAGCGCAGGTAGCTGGAGCCTGGCGCGGTGATGCGCAAGGCCGGCTCTGCGTGCGCCGGTGCTGGTGCGAAGCCGGCGGGCGTGAGCCACAGGCGGACACGCAGGCCGAAGTCGGTGACATGCAGCTCAACGCAACGGCCGGCCAGGGCTTGACGCGCATCGGCCGGCAGCCGCGGCAGCAGCGTCTGGTCCAGCACGCGGGCGGCCACGAAGGAGGGCGGTTGCACCGGCAAACGCTCGACCAGTGCACGCAGGTGCCGGTGCAGTGGCGCCAGCATCGGGGGCAGGCCGCGCGGTAGGTCGGAGTCGTGGGTGGCGCTGGTGCTCATGCGTCGCTCCACACCATGCCCGGCAGACGGCGCGCATAGCCGTTGCTGAAGGGGCCCGGCACGCCCAGCTCGTTCCACGCGTCGGCACAGCCAGCGGCGGGCTGGCCAGCATTCATCACCGCATCGAAGTCGCGCAGCACCTGGGTGAAGCCGCGCGAACACGGCGACAGGCGCAGCCGCACGACACCCGCGTCGCACAAGGCTTGTGCATCGCCGAGCAGGTTCTGCACCGTGGCCGATTGGGTCTGGGTGCCGTTGAGCGTGAGAAAGGGCTGCCCTTCAGTCGACGCCAGCAGCAGGCCGTCCGGGTCCGACAAGCAGGGATAGCCGCAGTCGTCTTTGCCGACCCGGTGGTGGCGGGCGGTGAAGCAACGCGCCGAGAACGCCAGCGGCAAGCGGCCGAAAGCCCAGGCCTCGGTGGTGATGGGCACGCCTTGCGGGGTGCGCACCGGATCGGCCGATGGGTTGATCAGCGCCAACGCGTCGAGCGCCAGCTCCACTGGTGCCACCCAGCGCGTGGCGCCCAGGTCCGCGTGTTCGACCAGGGCTTCACGGCTGTAGATGTTCAGGTGCGGCCCCAGCACCAGCGGCACGCGCCCGGCCAGCAGTTGCAGTGCAGATGTATCGCCGGCCTCGACCGCGAAAGCCTGCTGCTCGCCCTGGCGCTCGATCAACCGCAGGTCGGCTTCGGTTTCGATCAGCGTCTGCGCGACCAGCACCACCTCTTTGCCGGCGGCTTGCAACTCGCGCCCGAGGGCCAGCCAGTCGTCCAGCCGCAGCTCGCGCCGCCGCGCGCAGACCGCTTCGCCGAGCACGACGGTGTCGGCCGCGCTGTCGGCCAGGTCGGCATAGAAGTGCAGCAAGGTGGCACGCGGCCAGTGGTAGAGCACCGGGCCGATGGTCAGCGCCATGCGGCGCGCAGCGGTGCTTGTCGTGGGGGTCGTCGTCATCGGTGGGTTCAGCGCCAGGGCCGGTTGTAGGCACCGAGCGTGTGTTGCTGGCCTTCCGCATGGCTGGCCAGCGTGGCGGTCCATTCCGGTTGGACGCTGTAGCGGCCGGTGGTGGCCGCCGCTTGGTCGATCGCCGCGCGCCAGACACGCGTGACCTGTTCGACATACGCCGCACTGCGTTGGCGTCCTTCGATCTTGATCGCCTTCACGCCCAGCGCCATCAGCTCGGGCAGGATCGCCAGCGTGTTCAGGCTGGTCGGCTCTTCGAGTGCGTAGTCGCGCTCGCCGTTGACAGAGAAGCGGCCTTTGCACAGCGTGGGGTAGCCACGTGGCTCGTCCGGTGCATAACGATCGATCAGCACGCCGTTCAGGCGCGCCTGCATGCCGGCGGGCCCATCGTCTTGCCAACGCACGGCCGACGGCGGCGAGCACACGCCGGCGTTGTTCGGCGACTGGCCGGTCGCATACGACGACAGCGCACAGCGGCCCTCGACCATCACGCACAGGCTGCCGAAGCCGAAGACCTCGATGTCGACATCGGTGTGCTGGATGACCTGGCCGACCTGCTGCAGCGTCAGCACACGCGGCAACACCGCGCGCTGTATGCCGTAGCGACGGCGGTAGAACTCGATCGCAGCATGGCTGGTGGCCGAAGCCTGCACCGACAGATGCAAGCGCAGGGCGGGGTGGTGATCTCGGCAATACGCCATCACCGCGCTGTCGGCCACGATCAGCGCGTCGGCACCGAGCGCCACGGCCTTGTCGACTGCGCGCCGCCACGGCCCGGGGTCGCGTGCGTCGGCAAAGGTGTTCAGCGCCATCAGTGCTTTGGCGCCGTGGGCATGGGCGTAGGTGACCCCGTCGCGCACCTGGGCGTCGTCGAAGTTCAAGCCGGCGAAGTTGCGCGCATTGGTGGCGTCTTTCAAGCCGAGGTAAACCGCGTCGGCACCCGCATCCACCGCGGCCACCAGGGCACGCAGTGAGCCGGCGGGGCAAACCAGTTCGGGGGCGGAAGTTTCAGAGGCAGAGGCAGAGGCAGAGGCAGAGGCAGAGGCAGAGGCAGAGGCAGAGGCAGAGGCAGAGGCAGAGGCAGAGGCAGAGGCACGTGTGCGGGTCGTCATCGGCGTTGGCTGGAACGGGGTCGTTGCACCAGCACAGGACTATCGCGAGATATCGCCGCCATGGTTTTGCGGCACCGCAAGGGATGTGCAGTCCGACCCCCGCTGACCGTGAGCGCAAGCTGGTGGAGCGTGCTCGCATGCAGATGAATGATCTGCGACGAGGGTTCCGTCGGGCGACCCAAGCGATGGGAGCGCCGGTGAATCGGTTCTCATGATCCTTTGGTCGCTGGTTCGAGCCCAGCACGGCCTACCAAATTCATCGAACGCGTCACTGCACGTGCGCTGCTGCTGCCAGCGATGCGCGGCCGCAAAGGTTGGGCCCGCAGGCGCGTCGATTGCCGGCATCATCGACAGTTCCTCGTGTACTCCTCAGGAGGATTGCGGATGGCTCTGCCCCATGCCCAGTTGCTCGACGTCATCGGCGTGAAGCCGCTCGGTGACGCGCTGATCGATGCCTTCAGCACCAGCCTGATCAAGACCGAACGCTTGCAGTTGCTGCACCTGGTATTGCCGGCGCGGCAGGACCTGCCCGAGCACCATGTGGACGATGAGTGCTGCATCCATTGCCTGGAAGGCGATGTCGAGGTCGTGATGCCGGGTGGCACGCGGCGCCTGTCGGCAGGGGAGCTCGTCGTCTTGCCGGCGCGGCAGCGCTACGGGCTCAGTGCGCGCACCGATTCGGCGGTGCTGCTCACGCTGATGCTGCGGCACGGTGATGCCACCGCCGGCACCACCGGCTGATCGCGTGCGGCCCCGTCGATCACGACCCGCTCCGCAAACGGCGGCACAGCCGCGCTGTCGGACCTAGGGATGGGTCTGCCCCCCTTGATCAGGGGGCCTGCATCTCTACGCTGCCTCGTTCTAGGTGTTGAGTATCCGGACCGGGTGTGGTCGGCCGGTCGGTCGCTCGAAAACTCAGAAACTTCGTGTTTATGCAGCTGGTATTCGATATTTGGCGCAAGTTACTTTCGTCAAGTCCGACTCATGGTATCTCCGCCCGCCGGATTGATATTGAATGATTGGTGGTCGGAATAAATGATCAATACTGCGCTCAAGTTACTTTGGTCATGTTTTAACGGCTGTTACTGCACGCCGAGAAAAGGCACTTCATCTGTCCAGGGTATGGCAGCCTGAAATAGCCCTGCCGCACGCGCTGAACCCGGGATCCACCGGGCTACAGCACGTTTCAACGAGGGGTCGTGCCTGTCAACAATCCGTCGCAACCGAATGCCAAAGTGTGGGGTCTGGCCCTGCGGTTCTTGGGATTTGTCTTGTATTGACACCCTTCTCAGCGCAGGGCTAGCATCCGCCGGCCTTTATTGCAGATATATCCGGGAGAAGAGATGCAAGTAGTTTGCGTGTCGATAAGCCGGCCGCATATCGTTATGCCTCGCCGGCGCCGATCGCGGCGACGCCGAGCTTGATCGCTGCGTTCCTTCGGGTTTATACCTGAATCGGACGCCGGCGAATATCTTTCCTCCTTTCTCGACTGAGTCTTTCGCCTGAATACCGGTTTAACCGGTATCTGGCGGAGCCATGGGCGGCATTCACCGCGCGGGGCTGCGTTCCCGGCGTCATCGCCGCGGCTGATGTTCTTCTTAGGAATGGTCATGGAGTTGTCTCAAGGCATTGCGGTGACGGTCGATTCCGAGGGCGCACCCGCGTCTGCCGACGTTCGGATCCATGGGCTGCAGGCGCAGGTGGTCGGCGTGGGCACCGCCAACTCCGGCCACCAGTACTCGCAGCGCGCGCTGCTGGACCTGTTCCGGGTCGAGGACCGCCGGATCCGCTCGGTCTTCCTCAACGGCAGCATCGAGCAGCGCTACCTGACGCTGCCGAAGTTCGCTGACGACGGCGCGGCCATCACCGAGTCGCAGGGTGAACTGCTCGCGAAGCACCGGCGCGTCGGGATCGACATGGGCCTGCGGGCCTTGCGGGCCTGCCTCGACGAGACTGGCGCGAAGCTCGAAGACATCCGCTACCTGTGCTGCGTGACCACCACCGGCATGCTCACCCCGGGTCTGAGCGCCCACGTCTGCCGCGAGCTGGATCTGGGCCGCCATTGCGCTCGGCTCGACGTGGTGGGCATGGGTTGCAACGCGGGCTTGAACGGCCTGACGGCCGTCAACAACTGGGCGCGGGCCAACCCGGGTCAGCTGGCGGTGCTGCTGTGTGTCGAGGTCTGCTCGGCCGCCTACATCTTCGACGACAGCATCGAGACGGCGGTGGTGAACAGCCTCTTCGGCGACGGCGCCGCCGCGCTGGCTGTCGTCGCCGGGCCGCCGCCGGCATGGTCGGGGCCGACGCTGCTGAAGTTCTCGAGCCGCATCATCCCCGAGTACATCGACGCGATGCGCTTCGACTGGAACGATGGCCACGGCAAGTTCAACTTCTGCCTCGATCGGGACGTGCCCTACGTCATCGGTTCGCATGCTGAGCAGGTCATCGACGCGCTGCTGAAGGGCACCGGACTGCGGCGCAAGGACATCGCGCACTGGATCGTGCACTCGGGCGGCAAGAAGGTGATCGACGCCATCCGCCTGAACCTTGGCCTCAGCCCGCACGACCTGCGCCACACGACGGACGTTCTCGCCAACTACGGGAACCTGTCGAGCGGCTCGTTCCTTTTTTCCTATCAACGACTTCTCGCTGAAGACGTCGCCGTGCCCGGAGACTTCGCGGTCATGATGACCATGGGGCCCGGCACGACGATCGAACTCGCGTTGATGCAATGGTGAATGCCAGGAAGACCCCAGCGATGACCCGACCCTCTTTCGCGGAATCGTCCGCCGGTGCCACTGTGACCCTGCGCCTGGCGCTGGCGTCGCGAGCGGTGGCAACGACCGTCAAGCAGATCCACGAGGCCTGCGACGCCGCCGAGGACGCCGGTCCGCACGGCGCCCTCTTGGTCCACATCCAGGACAGCGACCGTGCGCTGACCGCCGAAGACATGGACATGCCGCTGCACAGCCAGTGGGAACGCGCATTGCGGCGGATAGAGATGCTGCGCGTGCCGACGGTCTGCGTGGTCGACAGCGCCTGCCTTGGCCTGATGTTCGAGGTGCTGCTGTGCACCGACTACCGCATCGCCGGGCCGCAGCTGACGCTGGGCCTGGCGCATGTTGCCGACTCGCTGTGGCCCGGCATGGCGATCCACCGGCTCGCCACCCAGCTCGGTGTCGCGCAGGCCCGCAACCTCGTGCTGTTCGATGCCGTCGTCGAAGGCGAGCAGGCGATCCGGCTCGGGCTGGTCCAGCGCATCGCGGCGGACCCGCTGGCCGCCGGCGCGCAGTTCCTGGCCGACCTTCGGGCCTCGGGCATCCAGGACGTGTCGGTGCGCCGGCAGCTGCTGCTCGAAGCGCCGAACTCGAGCCACGAGTCGGTGCTCGGTTCGCACATGGCGGCCTGCGATCGCACCCTGCGTCGCGAGGGGCGCCGAGCCTCGCAGCTGGCTGCCGTGGAGGCACTCGACAACACCTGACCGGGCAGAGCTGCCGCCGCGCGGCCGAGGCGACAAGCCTCGGTCCGTAGGACAGCTTTGCCTTCTGGCCGCTGCATTGGCCCGACCGGCTCGCGCATGTGGCCGACGAGACCCGGCTCCGCTACCCCGACAGCCGACGTTTCTTCACCGATTGAGAGCTTTCAATGACTCGCATCTCGGACATCGTCAACGACTCCAACTTCGTGAGGATCCGCGGCCTCGGCGTGGCGCACCTGCACCTGAAGATCGAGGCGTTCAACTCCGCGGGTTCGATCAAGCTCAAGACGGCGCGCGGGCTGGTCGACGACATGGAAGTGCGCGGGCTCATCGGGCCGCAGACGGTGCTGATCGAGTCGTCCTCCGGCAGCCTGGGCGTGGCGCTCAGCATCATCTGCGCCGAACGCGGCTACCGCTTCACCTGCGTCGTCGATCCGAACTCCTCGTCCAACAACGTGCGCACGATGAAGGCGCTCGGTGCGGAGGTCGTGGTGGTCACCGAGCGCGACGAGAACGGTGGCTTTCTCGGCACGCGCATCCGCTACATCAACGACCAGCTGCAGCGTGACCCGCGCTACCTGTGGACCAACCAGTACGCGAATCCGCAGAACCCGCGGGCCCATGCGCTGACGACGGCGCGGGCGATCCACGAGCGCTTCGACCACGTCGACTACGTCTTCGTCGGCGCGGGCACCACCGGCACCTTGATGGGCTGCGTGCAGTTCTTTTCTCAGCACAGCCCGTCGACCCGCGTCGTGGCCGTCGACAGCAAGGGCTCCGTCACCTTCGGCGGCCCGGCCGGCCCGCGCCACATCCCGGGGCTGGGCACCAGCCGCCGGCCCGAGATCTACACCGCGGCGGGCATCCACGCGCACGAGATGGTGGCCGAGGAAGACACCGTTGCGATGTGCCGTTATCTCGCGCGCAGCAATGGCCTGCTGTGCGGTGGATCCACCGGCACTGTGATGTGCGCTGTGGCCCGCTGGCGCGAGCGCTTGGACGAGCAGGCCACCGTGGTCGCGATCTCGCCCGACATGGGCGAACGCTACCTCGACACGGTCTACGACGACGCCTGGGTGCGCGAGCGCTTCGGCCGCATCCCGAACCTGCATCTCAACGAGGCGGGCACGCCGGCCGTCGCCGCCATCGCCTGACGAGGATTCCCATGCCCCACTTCGACGTTCTCTCCGGCCGCCACATCCGCGAGATCCTTGCGGCCGATCCCACGCTGGGCCCGCAGGCCGTGCGCCAGGCCTACCTGGACCATCACGACGGCAAGACGGTGAACCCGCCGAGCCAGTTCCTGCGCTTTCCCGACAACGAGCTGAACCGGATCATCGCGTTGCCGGCTTCGCTGGGCGAGGGCGCCGGAGTCGCCGGCATCAAGTGGATCTCGAGCTTCCCCGGCAATCTCACGCGCGGCCTCCCGCGCGCTTCGGCCGTGCTGGTGTTGAACGACCTGCGCACCGGCTACCCGTTCGCGCTGCTCGAGTCGTCCATCATCAGCGCGGCGCGCACTGCGGCCTCGGCCGTGCTCGCGGCCGGCTGGATGAACCAGCATGTGCACCGCGCCACCAGCCTCGGCGTGATCGGCCTCGGCGTCATCGCACGCAGCACGCTCGACGCTTTCGTTGCCGATGACTGGCAGTTCGACGACGTGCGCGTGCACGACCTGTCCAGCAAGGCGGCCGAGGCGGGTGCGCAATATGCGAAGCAACGTTGGCCGAAGGCCAATGCCCAAGCCGCCAGCCTGGCGCAGGCGCTTGCGGCCGATGTGGTGCTGTTCACCACCACCTCCGGCAAGCCCTATGTCTTGCCGCCGGTGTCGTTCGCGCCCGGCCAGATCGTGCTGAACGTGTCGCTGCGCGACATCGCGCCCGAGCTGATCCTCGAAGCCGAGAACATCGTCGACGACGTCGACCACTGCCTGAAGGCTGCGACTTCACCGCACCTGGCCGAGCAGCTGTGCGGCCACCGCGACTTCGTGACCGGCACCCTCGCGCAATTGATGCGCGGCGAGGTGGCGCTCAACCGTTCGCGGCCGCTGATCTTCTCGCCCTTCGGCATGGGCATCCTCGACCTGGCGATCGGCCACGAGGTCTACCGCCGGGCGCGTGAACAGGGGTTGACGTTCTCGGTGCCCGATTTCTTCGGCCTCGAGTCGGCGGACTGACATCATGCCGGTCGCCCCGCTGTTCACCGAGTCGCACCACCCGGTCGTTCTTACGCCCGATGGCAACGGCGACCWGTCGGCCTTGCTCGACAGCGTCGGTGCCCGCCGAGACGAGATCACTGCGCTGCTCAGGCAGCACGGCGCGATCTTGTTCCGCGGCTTTGCACTGGCCGGTGCGGCGGACTTCCAGGTCGCCGTCTCGCGCCTGGGTGGCGAGAACTTCGCCTACGTCGGCGGCAACTCGCCGCGCAGCCGTGTGCTGCACGACGTTTTCACGTCGACCGACTACCCGGCCAGCGAATCGATCTCGCTGCACAACGAGCTGTCGTACGCGCCGGCGTGGCCGAAGCGGCTGTTCTTCTTCAGCGAGCAGCCAGCGCTGACCGGCGGCCAGACCTCGCTCGCCCACGGTGTCGACGTGATGCGTGCCATGCCGGGCGACATCGTTCGGCGCCTGCGCGAGCGACGCGTGCGCTATGTGCGGCATTTCCATCCGCGGCTGCGGATGGGCAAGACATGGCAGCAGACCTACCAGACGCAGGACCGCGACGAACTGGCTGAGATCCTGCGCAGCCAGGGCTCGACGCATGAGTGGATGGACGACGGCACGTTGTACGTCGCCACCTGCTGCGACGCGTTCACGCAGCATCCGGACACCGGTGAAGAGGTCTGGTTCAACCAGGCCGAGCAATGGCACCCGTCTGCCCTGCACCCGGCGCTGCGGCAGTTGCTGGAGCCGCGCGGCCAGCTCGCGCACCACTGCGAGTTCGGCGACGGCAGCCCGATGGACGACGGCATGTTGATCGAGATCCGCCGCGTGATCACGGCTTGCAAGCTGCTGTTCGATTGGCGCCGGGGCGATCTGCTGATGCTCGACAACCTTTTGACGATGCACGGCCGGGAGCCCTTCACCGGCACACGCAAGACCTTTGCCTGGCTGTCGCGCACCTGACGCGACGCCGCTTTCGACGAACCCTACCCCCGCAGGACGACGACGCCATGACTGACCTGGTCTACCTGAAACCCGAAGTGAAACTGGAGCCGCTGGTGTGCCGCTGGTGGGCATGGTCACACCTGGTCGCGCCGGCGCAGCTGGCGCTGCACCTGAACCAGCGCATCCTGCCGCTGCTGCAGAACTTCGTCGACAACCCGATGGTGCACGTCTCCGCCAACCGGGACCCGAACATGTACGGCGGCCCCTTCGTCAGTCTCGCTGAGTCGGATGTCGCGCGCGTCGCGCAATTGATCACCGACACCAAGACCGAGTGTGCCGACCTGATCCGCCTCGGCGAGGACCTGCGCGCGCTCGACACCGAGCTGCAGAAGAGCGCCCAGGGCTTCTCGTTGCACGAGTTCTACGACAAGTTGCCCGAGTCGCTGCGCGGCCTGGTCGAGTTCACCTACGACGTGCACCACCGGCCCAGCTTCCGCTTCTTCGAACCGCTGCTCTACCAGACCGGCATGGCGCGGCATGCGCAAGAGATCATGCTGCAGCTGACGAGCGAGAACGACCGCCACTTCTTCATGAGCACGCCGCGGCTCGAAGCGCCGGGTTGCGAGTTCTTCCGCATGCCGTTCGCCGACCCGAGGCTGGACACGCTGTGCCGCATGCGCCAGCAGCCGGCGTCGTTCACCGAGATCGCGCGCCTGTTCGAAGTCGGCGACGACCGCCTCGAATCGTTCCGCAGTTTCTTCACCGACAAGGCGCCGCGGCGGCGCATCGGTCAAGACYATGTGGGCGACGGCGTTCGCATGCGCTTCTTCGGCCACGCCTGCGTGCTGCTGCAGACCGACGAGGTGTCGGTGCTGTTCGACCCGTTCTTCAGCATCGAAGAGTCCGACGAGCTGCGCCTGACGATCAACGACCTGCCCGAGGTCATTGACTACGTCGTCATCTCGCATGCGCACCAGGACCACCTGGCGCCCGAGATGCTGCTGCAGATCCGCCACCGTATCAAACGTTTCGTCGTGCCGGCCAACAACAGCGGCAACATCGCCGACCCATCGGTCAAGCTGACGCTGCAGGAGCTGGGCTTCAACGACATCGACGTGCTCGACTGCTACGACAGCGTGAAGATCCCCGGCGGCGAGATCACCAGCCTGCCGTTCACCGGTGAGCACGCCGACATGCCGATCTTCAGCAAGCACGCCGTGCTGGTCGAGATGGCGGGCCGCAAGTTCATGTTCCTGATCGACTCCGACGGCCGCGACGTGATGATGTACCGCCGCATGATGCAGCGCGTCGGTCAGGTCGATGCGCTGTTCATCGGCATGGAATGTGTCGGCGCGCCGCTGAACTGGCTGTATGAGCCGCTGCTGGCCAAGCCGGTGAACCGGCGCAGTAACGAGTCACGTCGACTGTCGGGTGCCGACTGCCAGCGGGCCTCGAACATCCTGGCCGAGATCAACCCGCCGCGGGTCTTCGTCTACGCGATGGGGCAGGAGCCGTGGATGAAATGCATCATGGGCCTGCAGTACTCGGCCGACAGCACCCAGCTGACCGAGGCCGACAAGTTCGTCGCCCACTGCAATGGCAGCGGCATCCCGGCCGAGCGCCTGTACATCCGGCGCGAGGTGGTGTTCGAGCACGAAGCATCACCCACCGGGGTGCCCCACCCATCCGAACTYGCCAACGCGGACGCCTGAGCCTGTGCGTCGGTTCGCACCCTGCGCTGCCCGGAGCCTTCTCCTCACGACCCGCCTTCGCTGATGTCCGGGCTTCGGCCCGTCTCGATGCTGTTGCCCGCCAGGCCCGTTCGCGCCAGGGCGGCCTGCCTGGAATGTCCATGACGATCCTCGAGTCTTTTCCGCAACACGCCCCGGCCGACAGGCTGGACGGTCAATCGGCGTCGGTGACGGCCACGGCGCCTGGCGGACAAGACGACTCGCAGGGCTGGTTCCCGCTCTCGCAGGGCCAGCGCAGCCGTTGGTTGCTCTACCAGCTCGACCCGAAATGCCAGGGCCGGCACAACAACGCCTTCGCCTTCAACGTGCATGGCGCGCTGGACCTGGTGCAGCTCGACCGGACCGTTCAGGCGCTTGTGCAGCGGCACCCGATGCTGCGGGCGCGCATCCGCAGCCACGGCAGCGAGCCTGAGCAGCAGATCGTCGACAACGGGCCTTCGGCGCTGAAGGTGATTGACGTGGGCGCCGGCGATGACCTCGCCGCGCGCGTGTGGGCCGATGCGACCCGCCCGTTCGACCTATCGGCGCCGCCGCTGATCCGGGTCCACGTGTACCCGCTGGGCGACCAGCGCAGCGTGGTGCTGCTGGCGTTCGACCACCTGGTCGGCGACGGCTGGTCGTTCTGGCGCATGTTCGACGAGCTGGACCAGCAACTCGCGCAATCCGTCGAGGTGCCGACAGCACCGGCGATGGACTACCGCGCCTTCGTGCAACACCAGCGCACGTGGTTGAACGGCCCGGCGGCGCAGCGCCAGCGCACCTACTGGCAGGCCGAGCTGGAGGCGCCGCTGCCGCTGCTGCAACTGCCCACCGATCGCACCGACCGCAACGCGGCGCCGTACGAGATCGGCGTCACCAGCCTGTACCTGCCGCCTGAGCTGGACGACCGCTTGCGCGACGCCGCACGCCGCCGCGGCGGCAGCCTGTACACGGCCTTGCTGACCGCGTACGTGGCGGTGCTGCATCGCCACACCGGCCAGCGTGACCTGGTGATCGGCTCGCCGATGCCGGGCCGCACCGACGTGGCCTGGCAGGGCGTGGTGGGCGATTTCGTCAATGCCGTGCCCATCCGCTGCCGTCTTGAAGAGCAGACGACGCTGGCAGACCTGCACGCGATGGTGCGTGCGAAGACGCTGCGGGGCCTGCGCCACCAGGAGTACCCGCTCAACCTGCTGGTCGACAGCCTCGGCGCGGCGGCCCCGCTGCGCAACGGCGTGCGCTCGCTGTTCGACACGATGTTCCTGTTCCAGAACGCGCGCCACGCGAGCGGCCTCGGCTCGCTGTGGAACGAGCACGGCGGCGGGCGGGCCCGTTGGGGCGGGCACGACATCAGCGCCTTCCAGCTGCACCAGAGCGGCAACATCGACCTCGACCTGACCCTCGAAGCGCTGGAGGCGGGCGACGCAGTGCGCTGCGACTTCCGCTATGACGCGCGCAAGTTCAGCGTCGCCAGCATCGAGCGGATGGTGCAGCACTTCCAGCGCGTGCTCGAAGCGCTGGCCGACGACGACCAGCAGCTGGTCGACCGCGTGGACCTGCTGGCCGAGTCGGAGCGTGCGCAGCTGGCGCGCTGGTCTCAAGGGCCGGCACTGGCGCTGCCCAACGATGCGCTGATCCACCGGCTGTTCGAGCGCCGCGCGGTGCAACAACCCGCTGCAGTGGCGGTCGAGTTCGAAGGCGAAACGCTCAGCTATGCCGCGCTGAATCAGGCTGCCAACCGGGTCGCCCATGGGTTGCTGGCGCAGGGTGTGCAGCCGGACGACCGCGTCGTCGTCTGTGCACAGCGCGGCTTCGAGATGGTCATCGCGCTGCTCGGTGTGATGAAGGCCGGCGCGGCCTATGTGCCGCTGGAGCCGACGCAGCCCGCGCAGCGCCTGCTGCAGATGCTGGAAGACGCGGCGCCAGCGGCGGTGCTGTCGCATGGCGCGGTACGCTCGATGCCGGCCGTTGCGTTGGCGCTCGACAAGATGGCCGCCGGCGGCGTTCCGGTGCACTGCGTTGGCGAAGCATTTGCCGATGTGCCGGACTACGACCCGCTGTTGCCATCGCTGCGGCCGGACCATTTGGCCTATGTGATCTTTACGTCCGGCTCGACCGGCCGGCCCAAGGGCGCGATGAACGCGCACCGTGCCGTCGTCAACCGCCTGGTCTGGGGGCTGCAGATCTTTGCGCTGACGCCGCAAGACCGGGTGTTGCAGAAGACGCCATTCGGCTTCGACGTGTCGGTCTGGGAATTCTTCATGCCGCTGCTGGCCGGCGCGCGGCTGGTAATGGCGCGGCCCGAGGGGCATCAGGACCCGCACTACCTGGCCCAGGCGATCGAGCGCCACGGCATCACGGTGCTGCATTTCGTGCCGTCGATGCTGCAGGCTTTTCTCGACGCGGTGCCGGCCGGGGGCGGCGCGTCGTTGCGCCTGATCAAGTGCAGCGGCGAGGCCTTGCCGCCGGTGCTGGCGAACCGGGCCCGGCAAGCGTGGCCGCAGGCCGGCTTGCACAACCTTTATGGCCCGACCGAGACGGCGGTCGAGGTCAGCGTGTGGTCGGCCGGTGAAGGCGCGGTCGATCTGGTGCCGATCGGCCGGCCGATCGCCAACACGCGCCTGCACATCCTCGATGCCTTCAATCAGCCCACACCGATCGGCGTGCCGGGTGAGTTGCACATCGGCGGCCTGCCGGTCGGGCGGGGCTACCTGAACCGGCCCGAGCTGACGGCCGAGCGCTTCGTCGCCGACCCGTTCACCGACGACCCCAAGGCGCGCCTGTACCGCACCGGCGACCTGGCGCGCTGGCTGCCGGATGGGCAGGTCGAGTACCTGGGCCGCAACGACTTCCAGGTCAAGGTGCGTGGCTTTCGCATCGAGTTGGCCGAGATCGAGACCGCGTTGCGCCACTGCGTGGGCGTGTCCGACGCGGCGGTGCTGGCGCGCGAAGACCGGCCCGGCGAGCAGCGCCTGGTGGCCTATGTGCGCGGTGACGACGGCGTGGTGCTCGAGCCAGCGTCGTTGCGCTTGCGGCTGGCGCAGGCGCTGCCGGACTACATGGTGCCGGTCGCGTTTGTCGCGCTCGATCGTTTCCCGCTCACGCCCAGCGGCAAGCTCGACCGCAAGGCCTTGCCGGCGCCTGACGAAGGTGCCTTCGCCAGCCGTGCCTATGAGGCACCGCAAGGCGAGATCGAAGCGGGCGTCGCGGCGGTGTGGGCATCGCTGTTGGAGGTCACACGCGTCGGCCGCCAAGACGATTTCTTCCAGCTCGGTGGCCACTCGCTGCTGGCGGTGCAATTGACCTCGCGTCTGCGCGAACGCCTGGGCGTGGAAGTGCCACTGAGCCAGGTTTTCGCGCACCCGGTGCTGGCCGACTTCGCCGCGCAGCTGGCGCAAACCGGCGTCACCACGATGGCGGCGATCGAGCGGGCCGACCGCACGCGGCCACTGCCGCTGTCGTGGGCCCAGCAACGGCTGTGGTTCCTGGATCAATTGGATGCCGGCGCCGGTGCGGCGTACCACATGCCTGCGGCGCTGCGCTTGCGTGGCGCGCTGGACCGCGCGGCGTTGCGCGCAACGTTGGACCACGTGGTGGCACGGCACGAATCGCTGCGCACAACGTTCGTGCTGGACAACGGCGAGCCTGCGCAGCGCATTGCAGACGAAGGCGTGGGCTTCGCGCTGATCGAGCAGGACCTGAGTGCGCTCGATGAAGCTTCTCAACGGCGAGAAGTCGACAGCATCAGCGCGGAGTTCTTCAGCCAGCCCTTCGACCTGGCCCGCGGACCGCTGATCCATGGACGCTTGCTGGCATTGACGCCAACCGAGCACGTGCTGTTGATCACCCAGCACCACATCATCTCGGACGGCTGGTCGGTCGGGGTGCTGGTGCGCGAGGTTGGGACGCTGTACGAGGCCTACAGCCAAGGCCGGGCCGACCCGCTGCCGGCACTGTCACTGCAGTACGCCGACTACGCCGCATGGCAACGCCAGTGGCTGCAGGGTGATCGGCTGCAGGTGCAACTGGACCACTGGAAGTCGCACCTGACCGGCGCGCCGGAACTGCTGGACTTGCCGCTGGACCGGCCCCGGCCGGCCGTGCAGGGCCACGCGGGTGGCACGGTGCCGATCAGCCTGCCGGGCGAGCTGGTCGCGTCGCTGGAAGCACTGGCGCGCCGCCACGACCTCACGCTGTTCATGGTGCTGCTGGCCGGCTGGTCGACGCTGCTGGCGCGTGTCTCGGGCCAAGCCACCGTCGTGGTCGGCACGCCGGTCGCCAACCGGCCGCAGCTGGCGGTGGAGCCGCTGATCGGCTTCTTCGTCAACACGCTGGCGCTGCGCGTCGAGATTGAATCGGACGCGACGGTGGCGCAACTGCTGGCACAGGTGCGCAACACCACCTTGGCCGCGCTCGCCCACCAGGACGCGCCGTTCGAGCGCGTGGTCGAGGCCGTGCAGCCTCGCCGCAGCCGCAGCCATCATCCGGTGTTCCAGGCGATGTTCGCGCTGAACACGGCGCCCACCGCGCAAGACCTTGCATTGACTGGCCTGCAGTTGGCGCTGCTGCCGCAGGCGACGACGACAACTCGTTGCGACGTGACACTGGCGCTGAACGTCAGCGACGGCAGCGTCGCCGGCGGGCTGGACTATGCCGCCGACCTGTTCGACCACGCGACGATCGAGCGGCTGTCGCGCAGCCTGGTGACGCTGCTGCGCGCGCTGTGCGTCGACGACGCGGCGTCCCTCGATGGGCTGCCGCTGCTGTCCGACGCAGACCGCCGGCAAGCGCTGGCCGGCGCTTCGGGCCCGACGCTCGACATCGAGCGCGACAGCTTCGTGCACGGCCTCATCGAGCGACAAGCTGCTCGCCAACCCGACGCGATCGCGCTGGCTTGCCGCGACCAGACGCTGGCCTATGGCGAGATGAATCGGCGCGCCAACCGCCTGGCCCATCGGCTGCAGGCGGCGGGCGTCCAGCCGGGTCACCTGGTGGGCTTGTGCGCCGAACGCAGCATCGATCTGGTGGTCGGCGTGCTCGGGATCCTGAAGGCGGGCGCGGCTTATGTGCCGCTCGATCCGTCGTACCCGGTGCAACGGCTGACCCGCATGCTCGCCGACAGCGCACCGGTGGTCTTGGTGGCCGAATTCGAGCTGCTGGCCCAACGGGGTTTGACGCCACCGTGCCCGGTCGTTGCGATCGACGAAGGCGTGGACGCCTGGGCATTCGCCAGCGATCTCGATGCGGATCCCGATCCGGCGATGCTCGGCCTGTCGACGCAGCACCCGGCGTACGTGATCTACACGTCGGGCTCGACAGGCGATGCCAAGGGCGTTGTCATCGAGCACCACGCGCTGAGCGCGTCCAACGCAGCGCGTGTGGCCCGTTACGCCGCGCGCGAAACCTTCCTGCTGGTGCCGTCGTTCGCGTTCGACAGCTCGGTCGCGGTGTTGTTCTGGGCCCTGTCTGCCGGCGCGCGGCTGGTGATCGCCGACAGCGACGAGGCGCGCGATCCGGTGCGCCTGGCCGCGCTCGTCGAGCGGCATGGCGTCGATCTGTGGCTCAGCGTGCCGTCGCTGTACGACGCGACCTTGTCGGTGGCCCGCGAAGGCCAGCTTGCCAGCCTGCGCACGGTGATCGTCGCCGGTGAGGCGCTGCAAGAAGGCGTGCTGAGACGCCATCGCGAACAGCTCGGTGCGGTGGCCGCGCTGTACAACGAATACGGGCCGACGGAAGCCGCGGTGTGGTGCACCGTGGCCGAAGTCGATGACCTGTCGTTCTGCGACATCGGCCGCCCGATCGCCAACGCGCAGATCCTGGTGCTCGACACGAGCCTGCGGCTGGTGCCGCTGGGTGTCGTCGGCGAGATCTGCGTCGGCGGTGCCGGGCTGGCCCGTGGTTATCTGGGGCGGTCTGAACTGACGGCCGAGCGCTTCGTCGAAGGGCCGCGCGACAGCGCCCAGATGCAACGCCTGTACCGCACCGGCGACCTCGGCCGCTGGCGTGCCGACGGCCGGCTGGAATACCTCGGCCGCGTCGACTTCCAGGTCAAGCTCCGCGGTTTCCGCATCGAGTTGGGCGAGATCGAGTCGCAGCTGACGCGTTGCGACGGCGTCGCAGAAGCCGCAGTTCTGGCGCGCGAAGACCGGCCCGGCGAGCAGCGCCTGGTCGCTTATCTGCGTGCTGGTGACGGTGAGCTGTTGGAGCCGGCCGCCCTGCGTGCACACCTGGCGCAAGCACTGCCGGACTACATGGTGCCGGCCGCCTTCGTCGTGCTGCCGAGCTTCCCGCTGACCCCTAACGGCAAGCTTGACCGCAAGGCGCTGCCAGCGCCCGACGAAAGCGCGCTGGCCAGCCGTGAGTACGAAGCCCCGCAAGGCGACGCCGAGCGGGCTGTGGCCGAGGTGTGGCAAGGCTTGCTGGGCGTGGCCCGCATCGGCCGCCATGACGACTTCTTCCTGCTTGGCGGCCACTCGCTGCTGGCAGTGCAGCTGACGTCCCGGCTGCGCGAACGCCTGGGCGTGGAGGTGGCGCTGAGCGAGGTCTTCGCCCATCCGGTGCTGGCCGACTTCGCCGCGCAACTGGCGCAAGTTGGTGCCACGCCCATGGAAGCGATCTCGCTGGCGGACCGCACGCAGCCCCTGCCGCTGTCATGGGCGCAGCAGCGGCTGTGGTTCCTGGACCAACTCGATGCGGCCGCCGGTGCGGCGTACCACATGCCTGCGGCGCTGCGCTTGAGCGGTGCGCTGGACCGCGCGGCGCTGCGCGCGACGCTGGACGGCGTGGTGGCGCGCCACGAATCGCTGCGCACGACCTTCGTGCTCGACAACGGCGAGCCGGTGCAACGCATTGCCGACGAAGGGGTCGGCTTCGCGCTGATCGAGCAAGACCTGAGCGCGCTCGATGAAGCGACCCAACGGCGAGAAGTCGAAAGAGTCAGCGAAGAGTTTTTCAGCCAGCCGTTCGACCTGGCGCGTGGGCCGCTGATCCGCGGCCGTTTGTTGGCGCTGACACCGACCGAGCACGTGCTGCTGATCACCCAGCACCACATCATCTCGGACGGCTGGTCGATCGGTGTGCTGGTGCGCGAGGTCGGGGCGCTGTACGAGGCCCACAGCCAAGGCCGGGCCGACCCACTGCCTGCGCTGACGCTGCAGTACGCCGACTACGCGGCATGGCAGCGCCAGTGGCTGCAAGGCGAACGGTTGCAGGCACAGCTGGACTATTGGAAAGCGCACTTGAGCGGCGCGCCCGAGCTGCTGGACCTGCCTCTGGACCGGCCGCGACCGGCGGTGCAAGGCTATGCCGGCGCGAGCGTCGAGCTGCACCTGCCGGCCGAGCTGATGCAAGGCTTGAAAGCCCTCGGCCAGCGGCATGGCGCAACGCTGTTCATGACGCTGCTGGCGGGCTGGGCCACGTTGCTGTCGCGCTTGAGCGGCCAGGCCGACGTGGTCATCGGCACGCCGGTGGCCAACCGGCCGCGGCGCGAGGTCGAAGGGCTGATCGGCTTCTTTGTCAACACGCTGGCGATCCGGTTGAGCCTGGTAAGCGAGCCGACTGTCGCCAGCCTGCTGGCCCAGGTGAAGGCCCGCACGCTCGGTGCCTACGCCCACCAGGACCTGCCGTTCGAACAGGTCGTCGAGGCGCTGAATCCCACTCGCAGCCAGAGCCACAGCCCGCTGTTCCAGACCATGCTGACGATGAACGACGTCGGCATGAGCGGCGAACTGCGGCTGCCCGACATCGTGCTCGAGCCGCTGCCGCCGGCGCGCGGCAGCACCCACTTCGACCTGCACCTGACGCTGGTCGAAGTGGATGACGGATTCGACGGCGAACTGTCGTGGCGGACCGATCTGTTCGATGCCGCAACGGTGCAGCGTTGGCTGGGCAGCCTGCGCATGATCCTGGCGGCGATGGTCGAAGACGACCAGCGTGCGATCCGCCAGCTGCCGCTGCTGGACGATGCAGCCCGGGCGGCGATGCTGGCGCTGGCGCAGGGGCCGCGCGAGGCGCGCGACGAGTGCACGATCCTGCAGGCCTTCGAAGCCCAGGCCGCTGCGCAACCCGACGCGCCCGCGATCGTGGCCGATGGACGTTGCCTCAGCTTCGGTGAATTGAATCGGCGTGCCAACGGCGTGGCCCGTGCGCTGATCGCGATGGGCATCGGCCCCGACGACCGCGTGCTGCTGTGCCTGGAGCGCAGCCTGGAGATGGCGATCGGCTGGCTCGGCATCCTGAAGGCCGGCGCAGCCTATGTGCCTGTCGAGCCGGACCAGCCGCACGAACGCCTCGCGACCGTGTTCGCCGATTGCGGCGCCACCGTGCTGCTGACCCAAGGCGCGCTGGCGGGCCGTCTGCCGGCGGGCACGCTGCGTGTGCTGGCGCTGGACGATGAAACGCTGTGGCCGGAGTCGGAAGCCAACCCGGTGCCGGCGACCCTCAGCGCCCAACACCTGGCCTATGTCATCTACACCTCGGGATCGACCGGAACCCCGAAGGGCGTGATGGTGGAGCACCGCTCCGCGCTGAACTTCTGGCGCGTGATGCAGGCCAGCACGCATGCCGCGCTCGAACGCGGCGCGCAGGTCGCATTGAACGCGTCGTTCGCGTTCGACATGTCGCTCAAGGGTTGGCTGCAGCTGCTGTCGGGCCACTGCGTGCACGTGATCCCGCAGGCGATCCGTGCCGATGGCGCGGCGCTGATGAGCTATTTGCAGTCGCATCGCATCGACGCGGTGGACAGCACACCGTCGCAACTGGCCGTGCTGCTGGAAGCCGGCTTGCTCGACCCAGCGCAAGCCCATGTGCCGACAGTCGTCGTGCTGGGCGGCGAGGCGATCCCCGAGTCGATGTGGCAACGCCTGCGTGGTGCGTCGCACATCCGCTTCTTCAACATGTACGGCCCGACCGAGTGCACGGTCGACGCGACCATCGGGCGCATCGAGCCTGGCGATGAGCGGCCACACATCGGTCGGCCGATCGCCAATTCGCGCGTCTACCTGCTCGACGAGGCCCTCGCGCCGGTGCCGCCGGGGCTGCCGGGTGACCTCTACATTGGTGGCCTGGGTGTCGCCCGCGGCTACCTCGGCCGGCCCGAGCTGACGGCCGAGCGTTTCATCGACGACCCGTTCGAGCCGGGTGCGCGGATGTACCGCACGGGCGACGTCGGCCGCTGGCTGCCGGGTGGCGAGATCGCCTACATCGGCCGCAGCGACTTCCAGGTCAAGCTGCGCGGCTTCCGCATCGAGCTGGGCGAGATCGAGTCGGTGCTGCGCACGCACCCGCAGGTCGGCGATGGTTTGGTGATGCCGCGCAACCACCCGTCGGGCTCGACCGGGCTGGTGGCCTACGTGATCCCGCGGCCGCACATGAATGTCGTCGTCACCGACCTGCGCAACCACCTGGCCGCACGGCTGCCCGACTACATGGTGCCGAGCGCGTTCGTGCTGATCGAGCGCTTCCCGCTGAACGCGAACGGCAAGACCGACCGCCAGGCGCTGCCCGAGCCCGATGCCGAGGCCTTCGTGCACGGCCTGTACGAGGCCCCGCAAGGTGAGCTGGAGCAGACCCTCGCCGGGCTGTGGCAAGAGCTGCTGGGGCTCGAGCAGATCGGCCGCCACGACGACTTCTTTGCGCTCGGCGGCCACTCGCTGCTGGCCGTGCAGTTGATCGCACGCATTCGCGACCTGCTGCAGGTCGAGGTCAACCTCACCGACCTGTTCGYCGACAGCAGCCTGAAAAACCTGGCCGAGGTGGTGGCCGCCACGACCCGCGAGACCTTCGCCGCGATCGCGCCGGTGTCGCGCGACGGTGCGTTGCCGTTGTCACTCGCGCAGCAGCGGCTGTGGTTCCTGGACGCGCTCGACCCGGCAGCGAGCGCGGCCTACCGCTACGACATTGCTGTTCGCATCGATGGTGCGCTCGACGTGCCGGCACTGCAGAGAACGCTCGACGCGCTGGTGCGCCGCCACGAGAGCCTGCGCACGGTCTTCGTGCCGGCGGGCAAAGAGCCGGTGCAGGTCATCGGTGCAGCCGATGCGGGCTTGCCGTTGCGCTTGCATGACCTGACGGCGCTGCCCGAAAGCGAGCGCAAAGCTCGTCTGGCCGCGATCCGCGACGAGGAGCTGGCCGAGCGCTTCGACCTGGCCACCGGCCCGCTGATCCGGGCGCGGCTGTGCCTGCTGGCCGAGCAGCACGCGGTGCTGCTGCTGACGCTGCACCACATCGTCACCGACCACTGGTCGAACGAGCGGTTGGTGCAAGAGGTCAACACCCTGTACGCGGCCTTCCAGCAAGGCCTGGCCGACCCGCTCGCGCCATTGACGATCCAGTACGCCGACTACGCGGCCTGGCAGCGTGATCGTCTGCGCGGCGCCGTCGTCGAGGCGCAGATCGACTGGTGGAAGCAGCACCTCGAAGGCGCGCCGTCGCTGCTGGAACTGCCAGCCGATCGTGCCCGCCCGGCGACGCAGAGTTTTGCCGGCGGACGTGTCGAGTTCACGCTGCCGGAGGGCTTGTCTCGCGGCTTGCGACAGCTCAGCCAGCGCCATGGCGCCACGCTGTTCATGACGCTGATGGCCGCCTGGTCGACCTTCCTCGCGCGCTTGAGCGGCCAGTCGGACATCGTCATCGGCACGCCAGTCGCGAACCGGGCGACGCGTGAGGTCGAGGGCCTGATCGGCTTCTTCGTCAACACCTTGGCGCTGCGTGTGCGCGTCGACGAGGCGATCAGCGTGGCGGACCTGCTGGCCCAGGTGAAGCGTGATGCCGTGGCGGCCTTCGAACGCCAGGACGTGCCGTTCGAGCAGGTCGTCGAGGCGCTGAACCCGTCGCGCCACCTGGCCTACAGCCCCGTCTTCCAGACGATGTTGACGCTGCACCAGAGTGCACCCGGCGATGCGTTCCAGATGCCCGGTACGCACTGGGCGCTGATGGACTCGATGCAGACCGCCAGCCACTTCGACCTGTCGCTGGCGGTGACCGAAGCCGGGTCAGGCATGGCGGCCGTTCTCGAATATTCGAGCGATCTGTTCGATGACTCGACGGTGCGACGTTGGGCCACGCACTTCGAGACGCTGCTGGCATCGATGGTGGCTGACGAACAGCAGGCGGTGGGTGCACTGGCGCTGCTGAGTGCGGACGAGGCACATCAGCTGACGCACGAGTTCAACGACCGCAACACGCGCCTGGGCAATTCGCCGCGCGACCGTCTGGTGCACCAGTTGTTCGAAGAGCAGGTGGCGCAGCAGCCCGACGCGGTGGCGGTGGTCGACGGCGACCGGCGCCTGAGCTTTGCCGAGGTCAACCGGCGCGCCAACCGCCTGGCGCATTACCTGCTGGCGCAAGGCGTGCAGGCCGAGGACCGCGTGGCGGTGAGTGCCGAGCGCAGTGCCGAGCTGATCTTGGCATTGCTGGGCATCTTGAAGGCCGGTGCGGCCTACTTGCCGATCGACCCTGCGGTGCCGCAAGAGCRCCAGGCCTTCATGCTGGCCGATGCCGAAGCACGCCTGTTGCTGACGCAGTCGCATCTGCAAGAGCGCTTGCCGCAGACGGTGCCGGTGGCGCTGCTGGACGACCCGGCACTGACGCAAGACTTGCCCGAGCACGACCCGGCCATCGCGATGACGTCGGACCGGCTGGCCTACGTGATCTACACCTCGGGCTCGACCGGACAGGCCAAGGGCGTGATGGTCACGCACCGCAACGTGGTGCACCTGAACGTCGGTCAGCCCTTCATCGACTTCTCGCCTAAGCACCGCCTCGCGTACTGTGCGAACCCGGCGTTCGACGCATCGACTTGGGAGATCTGGGGCACGCTGCTGAACGGCGCACGGCTGGTGGTGGTGCCGATGGACGTGCTGCTCGAGCCTGCGCGCTTGAGCGAGTTGCTCGAACGCGAGCAGGTCACGATCCTGCAGCTGATCGCGGGGTTGCTCAAGCGCTACGCGCAACCGATGGCGCAAGCGTTCGCCAAGCTGCAGGTGCTGCTGTTTGGCGGCGACCAGAGCGAGCTGGCGACGGTGCTGAGCATCTGGCGCAGCGCGCCCGCGTGCCGGCTGATCCACGCCTACGGCCCGACCGAGACGACGACCTTCTCGACCGAGTACATCGTCGGCGAACACACGCAGAACGAACGCACGCTGCCGATCGGCCGCGCGATCGCCGACAGCCAGTTGTACGTGCTGGACGCTCGCGGCAACCCGGTGCCCCCGGGTGTCGAAGGCGAGATCTACATCGGTGGCGAAGGCGTCACGCGCGGCTACCTGAAGCGGCCCGAGCTGACCGCCGAGCGTTTCGTTGAAGACCGATTCAGCGGCAAGCCTGGCGCACGGCTGTACCGCACCGGCGACCTGGGCCGCGTCAGGCTGGACGGCAACCTGGAGTTCCTGGGTCGCAATGACTCGCAGGTCAAGCTGCGCGGCTACCGGGTCGAGCTGGGCGAGATCGAGCTGCGGCTGGCGCAGTGCGCCGGGGTCGACCAAGCGTTCGTGATGGTGCGCGTCGACGCGGCAGGCGAGAAGCGGCTGGTCGCCTACCTGACGAGCACCGAGCCGGTCGATGCCGGTGCGCTGCGCGCCGAGCTGGGCCGGCACCTGCCGGAGTACATGGTGCCGGCGGCGTTCGTGCGCATGGACGCCATCCCGGTGACGGCCAAC
>NZ_JBFUGE010000006.1:0-59028 GCF_056403075.1 Ideonella sp. P3_A4
CCACCGAGCTGCGCGCCCGCGTCGAGGCCGACACCTCGACCGCGTTTCCGGTCTTCATGTTCATCGCCTTCGCCTGCATGTGGCTGCTGGTCGGCTCGGTGGCGGGCCTGGTGTCGTCGATCAAGCTGCACGAGCCCGACTGGCTGGTCAGCCAGGCCTGGATGAGCTTCGGTCGCCTGCGCACGGTGCACCTGAACGCGGTGCTGTATGGCTGGATCACCAATGCCGCGCTGGGCATGATCCTGTGGGTGCTGCCGCGCCTGCTGGGCAGCCGCCTGGTGGGCGGCATCTGGGCCATGCTCGGCGGTGCGCTGATCAACACCGGCATCGCCGGCGGCATCGGCGCCATCGCGGCTGGCTGGACCGACGGCATGGAGTACCTCGAGATTCCGTGGCAGATCGCCATCTTCATCTTCGTCGGCTTCGCGCTGGTGATCCTGCCGGTGCTCTACACGCTGGTCAACCGCAAGGTCGAGCACCTGTATGTCAGCGTCTGGTACATGGTGGCGGCGCTGCTGTGGATCGCGCTGCTGTTCCTGGTCGGCAAGCTGCCGGGCGTGCACACCGGCGTCCAGCAGGCGACGACCAACTGGTGGTACGGCCACAACGTGCTCGGCCTGTGGTTTACGCCGGTGAGTGTGGGCGCGATCTACTACTTCCTGCCCAAGATCATTGGCCGGCCGATCAGCTCGTACAACCTGTCGATCCTGGGCTTCTGGACGCTGGCCTTCTTCTACGGCCAGGTCGGTGGTCACCACCTGATCGGCGGCCCGGTGCCGGGCTGGCTGACCACGCTGTCGATCGTGCAGAGCGTGATGATGGTGATCCCGGTGATTGCCTTCAGCATCAACATGGGCGGCACGCTGCGCGGCCGCATGCACCTGGCGCGCTTCTCGCCGACGCTGCGCTTCATGATGTTCGGCGGGCTGATGTACCTGGCCTCTTCGCTGCAGGGTTCGTTCGAAGCACTGCGCAGCGTCAACCAGGTGGTGCACTTCACGCACCACACGGTGGGCCATGCGCACCTGGGCGCCTACGGCTTCGTCACGATGGTGCTGTTCGGCGCGATCTACTTCATGATGCCGCGCGTGCTGAACTGGGAGTGGCCGTACCCGAAGCTGATCACGCTGCAGTTCTGGCTGGCGGCGATCGGCATCTTGATCTACTTCACCGGGTTGTCGATCGGCGGCTACCTGCAGGGCGTGGCGATGCTCGACGCGAACCGGCCGTTCATGGATTCGGTGGTGCTAACCCAGCCCTACCTGATCTCGCGCACGGTGGGCGGCTCGCTGATGGTGCTGAGCCACCTGATCTTCGTCTACCACTTCCTGGCGATGTCCCTGCGCTTCGGCCCCACGCGCACCAGCGCGGCGCTGTTCTGGCAGCAGGGCCAACAGGAGCCGGCACATGGAAAATGAAGTCAAGCTGGCGGGTGGTGCGATGGTGGCGCTGGGCGTGGCCACCGCCGCGCTGGTCGTGATGCCGTACATCGAGGTGCGCGACATCCGGCCGCCGAAGGAGCTGAAGCCGTACACCAGCGCGCAGTGGCGCGGGCGCCAGGTCTACATCGCCAACGGTTGCGTCTACTGCCACACCCAGCAGCCGCGCGACCGCAACTTCGGCCCCGATCTGGCCCGCGGCTGGGGCCGCCCTTCGGTGCCGGCCGACTACGTGTACGACAGTCCGCACCTGCTGGGCAGCATGCGCACCGGCCCCGACCTGTTCAACATCGGCGTGCGCCAGCCGAGCCAGGACTGGCACCTGGGCCACCTGTACCAGCCGCGGGCCTATGTGCCGGGCTCGATCATGCCGGCCTACCCCTTCCTGTTCTACGTCAAGGCCGCGGCCGAGCCCGGCGAGCAGGTGCTGACGCTGCCACCCGGCTACGGCCCGGCTGGCCGGGAGAAGCGGGTGGTGGTGCCCACACCCGAGGCGCTGGACCTCGTCAAGTACCTGCAGGGGCTGGACCACACCTACCCGGTGCTTCCGCCTGAACCCAAGCCCGAGCCCGCATCGACCCCAACGCCAGCACCCAAGCCCTGAGCCGTCTCGACGGCCCACACAGCACCATGCCGAACGACCCGAAGCCTCGCAGCCGTGCGCAGCAACGCGAAGAATCCGAGCCGTCCGAGCGCGGGCGGCCGATTCCGCTGATCGTCGCAGTCACCACGCTGGCGGTGGTGGGGGCCGGTGTGGCCTACATCCTGTTGTCCGAATCCTTCGGTCCGGCCGAGCTGGGCGATCGGCGCACGCTGGCCGATCTGCGCCCGGTGGCCGCACGCCCCGGCCAGGCGGCCGACGGCCAACAGGTCTTCAGTGCCAACTGCGTGGCCTGCCACCAGGCCACCGGCAAGGGCCTGCCCGGTGTGTTCCCGCCGCTGGACGGTTCGGAGTGGGTCAACGGCGACGAGCGGGTGCTGGCCAACATCGTGCTGTACGGCATCACCGGTGAGATCAGCGTCGGCGGCCAGACCTACAAGGGCGCGATGCCCGCCTTTCCCCAACTCAGCGACGCCGACCTGGCGGCGGTGCTGAGCCATGTGCGTGGCGCGTGGTCCAACAAGTCGGCACCGCTGAAGGCGGCGCTGGTCGAGAAGGAGCGCAAGGCGGCCGCACGCTCGACGCCGTTCGCGGGTGGCGAGGAGCTGAAGGCGCTGACTGCGAAGGCCCCTTGAGATGCTGCGCACGGCGTCGCTCAGCCTGACGCTGGCCCTGCTGGGTTGGGCGAGCGCGTCCTGGCTCACCGAAGATTTCCAGGTCTGGACCGCCGAGGGTGCGCGCCGGCTCAGCGTGATCGAGCGCCCGGTGCCCGCGCCCGCTGCCATGTTGGCGGGGCCGGGCATGACGGAGCGCAGCCTGCCCGACTGGTTGGGCGACACAGGCGAGGTGACGATCGTCACCTTCTTCTACACACGCTGCTTCACGGTCTGCACAGCCGTGGGCAGCGGATTGCAGCAGCTTCAGCAAGCCATCGCCGCCACACCTGCCAGCGGTGTGAGGCTGCTGTCGATCAGCTTCGACCCGGTCCATGACGACACGGCACACCTTCAGCAGTACGCCTTGCAATGGCGCGCCGACCCGGGGCACTGGCGTGTCGTGACCGTGCCCGATGCCGCTGAGCTGCAAGGTTTGCTGGATGCTTTCCAGGTCGTCGTGATCCCCGACGGGCAGGGCGGGTACGAACACAACGCCGCGCTGCTGATCGTGGACGAACGTGGCCGCCTGGTTCGCATCTTCGATGACGCCGAGCGTGACACTGCCTTGGCTTACGCGCGCTCCATCGTGCGGCGAGGAGCAGCGGGATGACTCGCGGGCGCCTCGCAGGTGCTGTGCACGATGCCTGGCAGCCGCTCGCTGGGGTGATCCTGTTGATGGTCATGGTCTTGCCACCGATCAGGCGGGCAACCGAAGCCAGCATGACCGCGCACATGCTGGTGCAGTACACGGCGCTGTTGCTGGCCGGCGGCCTGCTGGTCCAGGGGCTATCAGCGCGCCGGCAACAAGCCCTGCAACGCTGGAACGAGTTGGGCATCGCCGGCCTGGTGGGCAGTGCCGTCTCGCTGGCGGTGTTGATGGTGCCGCGCGTGCTGGACCTGGCCCTGGTCGACTTACGCGTCGAGAGCCTGAAGCTGGTCACGCTTGTGCTGACCGGTGCCGCACTCAGGCTGTCCTGGCAACGCGCCGGCACGGTCGTTCAGGTCTTCTTCCTGGGCAACCTGCTGCCGATGATGGCCGTGGTCGGCACCCTCTACCAGGACGCCGTGACCCGCGTCTGCAATGCCTACCGGCTGGACGACCAGCAAGACCTCGGGCTGGCGCTGGTTTGGATCGCTGCCGGGGTGCTGGCGCTTTGGCTGTGGCGCTTGGGACTGCAGCGTCGCGTTGCCGACCCGCCGGAGCTGGCGATCTCGGCTTCGACCGGTCAGAAGAGAAAGTAGCGCTGCGCCATTGGCAATACCTTGGCCGGCTCGCAGGTCAGCAGCACCCCGTCGGCCCTGACTTCGTAGGTCTGCGGGTCGATCTGCATCTGCGGCAGGTACGCGTTGTGGACCATGTCGCGCTTGGTGACGCTGCGGTTGCCCTTCACCGTGGCCAGGCGCTTGTGCAGGCCATAGCTCTCGGCCACGCCGCCGGCCAGTGCGGCCTGGCTGACGAAGGTGAGAGAGCCGCGCGCCAGCGCACCACCGAAAGCGCCAAACATGGGCCGCATGTGCACCGGCTGCGGTGTTGGGATCGACGCGTTCGGGTCGCCCATCGCGGCCAGCGCGATGAAGCCGCCTTTGAGCACCAGGCTGGGCTTGATGCCGAAGAAGCCAGGGCGCCAGAAGACCAGGTCCGCCCACTTACCGACCTCGATCGAGCCGACCTCGTGCGCGATGCCGTTGGCCAGCGCCGGGTTGATCGTGTACTTGGCGATGTAGCGCTTGGCACGGGTGTTGTCGTTGCGCTCCGAGTCTCCGGGCAACGGCCCGCGCTGCGCCTTCATCTTGTGCGCCGTCTGCCAGGTGCGGATGATCACTTCGCCGACGCGGCCCATGGCCTGGCTGTCGGACGACATCATGCTGATCGCGCCCAGGTCGTGCAGCACGTCCTCCGCCGCGATCGTCTCGCGCCGGATGCGGCTTTCGGCGAAGGCCAGATCCTCGGCGATGCTGGCGTCCAGGTGGTGGCACACCATCAGCATGTCCAGGTGCTCGTCGACCGTGTTGACGGTGTAGGGCATCGTCGGGTTGGTCGACGAGGGCAGGAAGTTCGCTTCGCCCACCACCTTCAGGATGTCCGGCGCGTGGCCGCCACCGGCGCCCTCGGTGTGAAAGGCGCACAGCGTGCGGCCCTTGGTCGCCGCGACCGTGTCTTCGACGAAACCCGACTCGTTCAGCGTGTCCGAGTGGATCGAGACCTGGGTGTCGGTCTCTTCGGCCACGCTCAAACAGCAGTCGATTGCCGAGGGCGTGGTGCCCCAGTCCTCGTGCAGCTTCAGCCCGATCGCGCCGGCGTCGATCTGCTGGTGCAGCGCATCCGGCCGGCTCGCATTGCCCTTGCCGAGAAAGCCCAGGTTCATCGGGAAGGCGTCGGCCGCCAGCAGCATGCGCTGGATGTTTTCCGGCCCCGGCGTGCAGGTGGTGGCGAAGGTGCCGGTGGCCGGGCCGGTACCGCCGCCGAGCATCGTTGTCACGCCACTGGCCAAGGCTTCGTCGATCTGTTGCGGGCAGATGAAGTGGATGTGGCTGTCGATGCCTCCGGCGGTGACGATCATCCCTTCGCCGGCGATGATCTCGGTGCCCGGGCCGATGACGATGTCGACGCCCGGCTGCACGTCCGGATTGCCGGCCTTTCCGATGGCCGCGATGCGCGAGCCCTTGAGGCCGATGTCGGCCTTGACGATGCCCCAGTGGTCGAGGATGAGCGCGTTGGTGATGACGCAGTCCATCGCCTCGTGCGGGCCGGGACCGTTGGGCACCTGGCTCTGGCCCATGCCGTCGCGGATGGTCTTGCCGCCGCCGAATTTCACTTCTTCACCGTAGCCACCTGCGCGCAAGGTGAAGTCTTGCTCGACCTCGATCACCAGACCCGTGTCGGCCAGCCGCAGCCGGTCGCCTACCGTGGGGCCGTACATCTCGGCATAGGCGCGTCGCCCGATGGTCGCCATCACAAGGTCCCTTGCACGAGGCCGCGGAAGCCAAAGACCACTCGGCCGCCGGCAAAGTCGACCAGCTCGACGGTGCGCTGCTGGCCGGGTTCGAAGCGCACGGCGGTGCCCGAGGCGATGTTCAGCCGCATACCGTGGGCGGCGGTGCGGTCGAAGCGCAGGCCGGCGTTGGTCTCGGCGAAGTGGTAGTGCGAGCCGACCTGGATCGGCCGGTCGCTGGCGTTTTCGACCACCAGCGTGGTGCATCGGCGGCCAGGGTTCAGCACCAGCTCGCCCGGGTCGGTCAGCAGTTCACCGGGGTTCATCGGATGCGCCTCGTCATGCCACGGGTTGGTGCACGGTCACCAACTTGGTGCCGTCGGGGAAGGTCGCCTCGACCTGGATCTCCGGGATCAGCTCGGCCACGCCGTCCATCACGTCGTGCCGAGTCAGCACGGTCTTGCCTTCGCTCATCAGCTGGGCCACGGTCTTGCCGTCGCGGGCGCCTTCCATGATCGCGGCGCTGATCAGCGCCACCGCCTCGGGGTGGTTGAGCTTCAGGCCGCGGGCGCGCCGGCGTTCGGCCAGCAGGGCGGCGGTGAAGATCAGCAGCTTGTCTTTTTCGCGTGGGGTCAGGTCCATCCGTTTGTCTCCGGCGCCGCGGTGCGGGACCGGTGGGCGTGACCCTGTCACCTGCAAGGCCGATGCCAGCACCAAGATGGAACCGATGGTCACCAGCCTGTGTCCACTCAGCCCGGATAATTCAGCCTGTGATGCACGCAAAAACCCTCTTGCCCTCTCTCCGTTGGGCCCTGGCGGCGGCCGCGCTGGCGCTGGCCGCCGGTTGCAATTCCACCGCGCCCAAGGTCAAGGTCTACCAGGACGAAGGTTTTGAATCGAGCGAGACCTTCTCACGCCTGTTCGACGCATCGGTCGACCTGACCTGCGAGGCCGCGCGCCGCGCGCTGCTGAGCCAGGGCTACGTGGTCTCGATGCTGAAGCCTGACGCGATCAACGGCACCAAGAGTTTCCAGCCGGAAGGCGACGTGCATGTGCAGATCGAGTTCCACGTCGTCTGCGCGGCCGACGGCAACGGCGGCAAGCTGGCCACGGCTTATGTCAGCGCGTTGCAGGACCGCTACGCCCTGAAGAAGAGCCCGAACTCGGCCAGCGTGGGGGTATCGGCGATCGGCTCGGTATCGATTCCGTTCATGTCCAGCGACGACTCATTGGTCAAGGTGGCCAGCGAGACGATCCCCGCCGGCCCGTTCTACGACCGCTTCTTCACGCTGATGCACCGCTACCTGCGAGAGCAGGCGACGTCGACCGAGTAGTTCAGCCTGGCTCAGCCGAACACCGGCCGGAAGAAGCTGCGCTCGTAACTGACGATGCAGCGCGTCTCTTCGGCGTAGCGAAAGGCGGCCTGGCAGTCCGCGTCTTCGAACGACGCATGGCGGTAGCGCTCGTACTCGGCCAGGCTCGGGAAGGTGAACAGGGCCAACGCAATGTTGTTGGCCCCTTCCGATGGCATGAAGTAGCCGTGGTGCTGGCCGCCGAAGCGGGCGACCAGCGGAATCCAGAGCCGGCCGTAGTGCTCGAATTCCTTCAGCTTGAACGGGTCGATGACGTAGCGCAGGTAGATCGTGACCATGAGGTTGACGTGGTGGTGAAGGGGTGGAGTCACGCGGGGCGCACGCTGCGTGACACGAGGTTGAGAAGATCCCAGCCGAGCCGGTGGGCGATGACAGCGACAACGATCAGCACCATGCCCAGCCATTGCCCGGTGCTCGGCACTGCGTGATACCACGCCAGGTCGACCAGCAGCGCGACAGCGGGGTAGGTGAACGACAGCGCCGCAATCGTCTGTGACGACAGACGCTGGAAGGCGGCATACATCAGCGTGTACATGAAGGCTGTGTGCACGGCACCCAGCACGGCGACTGCGGCAAGGCCACGCGCGCTGAGCGGTGCGTCCAGCGGCAGTGCCAGCGGCGCCAGCATCAGCACGCCCACACCCATCTGCACCGCGGCGATCTGGGCAGAGGGCAGGTGCTTCAGGCGCTGGGTGGCCAGCGTCACGATCGCATAGAGCACCGCTGCGGTACATGCCAGCGCGACGCCTTGCCAAGCCGGTGAGGCTGAGGCGCCGCCCCATTCGAGGCCGCTGCTGAGCACGACGCCCACCATCGCCAGCACCAGCCAAGGCAGACGGCCAGCGGCGATGCGCTCGCCCTGGAACAGCGCGGCCAGCGCGACCAGCATGAAGGGTTGCGTGTGGTAGACGACGGTGGCGACCGAGATACTGGTGTAGCGGTAGGCCGAGAACAGGCACAGCCAGTTCACCACCAGCGCGGCGCCACCCAGCACCAGCCAGCCCAGGTCTCGCCGGCTCATCGGCTGCCAGCCGCGCGTCCAGGCCAGCCAGCCCAGCAGGCCGGCGCCGCCGATCAGGCAGCGAAAGAACACCACCACCGCGGGTGGCTGGCCGCTTTCGACCACCAGCAGGCCGATGGTGCCGGACAAGGCCATCGCGACCAGCATGCGCCAGGTGCCGGAACGGGAGTCGGTGTTCATCGTGGTGGGGCTCAGGAAATGGAGGTGCCACGATGACACGAGGCCTTTCGGCTCACAATCCAGCAACCAAGCACCAGATTGATTCCCAAGGTTCAACAAATGGCCGCTGAATTGCTGTCCGAGATGCTGGTCTTTGCCAAGGTCGTCGACCTGCGCGGCTTCGCACCGGCCGCTCGCCAACTGGGGCTGACCACCTCGGCGGTCAGCCGCGCGGTGGCCCGGCTCGAAAGCCACCTGGGCGTCAAGCTGCTGAACCGCACGACCCGCTCGGTTTCGCTGACCGAACTCGGCGCCGAGGTCTACCCCGGTTGCGCCCGCATCGCGCAGACGGCGCGTGAGGTGTCGGCGCTGGCCGGGCGCTACGCGATGGCGCCGCAGGGCAGGGTGCGGGTCAGTGCGCCAACCGTGTTCGGCGAGGTCTGGCTGGCGCCGCAGTTGCCGGCTTTCCTGGCCCGCTGGCCCGAGGTCGAAGTCGAGCTGACGCTGATCGACCGCATGGTCGACCTGGTCGACGAAGGCTACGACCTAGCGATCCGCATTGCCACGCCGGGATCGTTGTCGCCGGGGCTGGTGGCGCGCTCGCTGTTCGAGATGTCGTACCGCCTCGTCGTGTCACCGGCCTACCTGGCGAAGCACGGCGAGCCGCAAACGCCTGAAGAGCTGGCGTCGCACCGCTGCATCTACCTCGGCTACGGCCCGTTCCAGGACCGGCTGGAGTTCGAACGCGACGGGCACGAGCCGGTGTCGGTGCGGGTGCGTGGCCCGCTGACGATCAACAACAGCAAGGGCATCCTGTCGACCGTCGAAGCGGGGCTGGGCATCGGCATCGTGCCGGACTTCACCTCCGCCGAGGCGCTGGACGGTGAACGGCTGCGCAGCCTGTTGCCCGACTGGCGACTGGTGGGCGGCTACGGCGTTCGCACCGTCCACGCCGTCTACTCGCCGTCTCGCTTCCTGCCGCAAAAGGTGCGGGTGCTGATCGACCACTTGGCCGCGGCGGGGGGCGGCGTGCTGAAGGAGTGATCAGCTCAGCGCCGGCGTCGCCATGGTCACGGCGTGTGGCTTCGTGGCCCACGAGGTTTCCAAAGCCTGGCGCACCTGCGCCGCAATGTCGTCCTGGATCACCAGGATGTCGGACGCCTGCCGGTCGTAGGCCTCTGACCAGACCAGGAAGTTGTCGCTCGCGCGGACCAGCCGCGCCGTGACCCGCAGCGTCTTGCCCGACTTGCGCACACTGCCTTCGAGCACGTAGGCGACGTTCAGCGTGTGGGCGATGTCGGCAATCGTCGGCTGCTTGTCCTTGTAAAAGAAGGTCGAGGTGCGCGCCGGCACGCGGACGCCGGGAATCCTGGCCAGCATGTCGATCAGCTGCTCGGTCATGCCATCGGCAAACGGCTCCTCGTCCATCTGGTGGGTCAGGTCGAGAAACGGCATCACGGCGATGGCCTTGTCCGCCGCCGCGGCAGCCAGCGCTGGCCGGCCCGGCAATGAGCCGCCCAGCATGCCGAAGAACACGATCGCCACTACGCTCAGCACGGCAGCTCCGGCGCCCAAGGCGAGCCACGCGCGTGGCTTCCGCCAGCTGATAGCGCGCGGACCTGGCGTGGCCGCAGCGGCCACCGGCGATGGCGGGTCCACCACGGTGTGAGCGTCGCCGGTCGGTTCTGCCGGCCAGGGTGTGTTGGCATCGACGCCAGGGTCGATCTGGCTGACACCGGCCACCAGCCGGTACCCACGTCGCGGCACCGTGGCGATGTAGGTGGGCTGTTTGGTGCTGTCACCGAGCGCGCGCCGCAAGGTCGTGACGGCCTGGTACACCGAGTCCTGGCTGACGACGACATCCGCCCACACGCAGTTCAGCAATTCATCGATGCTGACGACCTGGCCGGCGCGCTCGGCCAGGCAGACAAGCAGGCGCATCGCGCGGTCATCGAGCTGGGCCGCTTCGGTACCGCGCGTCATCCGTCCCGCTGAAGGGTCCACACGCCAGTCACCGATTCGGTAGGCGTGTTGCGCGAAAGTGTCCATGCCAACTCTGAGTAAGGTGCCGGGCGGCATCTTACGCATGTGGGCCCAATGGACTCTCTGACGGCGCTGCCGGGGTAACGCGCGCGTGCCTCGCCACCGGCGCGCCATCCCCGACACTTTTCGCGCTCGATGCGGGCTAGTGCTTCACGCCCACCGCCGCCTTGTCGTCGAGTGCGTTCGGGTCAGCGCCCACAGCGCCTTCAACCTGGATCTGCACGGCGAGCTCGTCACCCACCAGGTCGTCATAGGCGTCGAGGCCGAATTGGGATCGCTTCAGCGTCGTCGTGGCAGAAATGCCCACCGAGGGGAATTCGGAGACCTCGTTCTTGCCGATCTTGTTGACCCGCAGCTGCAACACCACCGGCTTCGTGATGCCGGCCAGTGTCAGGTCGCCATGCATCGTGCCGTGCGTGCTGTCGGTGCGTTCGAGCCGGGTGCTGCGAAAGGCAATCGCCGGGGACTTGAACAACTTCCCCCAACTCTCATCGCCGCGGATCTGGTTGTTCCATATCGCGTCGCCCATGTCGAGCGAAACAATGGGCATGGTGACCGTCACCGACGATTTCGACCAGTCGTCGCTGTCGAAGACAAACGTGCCGGGCGCAAGCCGCAACGTGCCGAACAATTGAATGAATCCCTGGTGCTCGATATTGAACGAGACGCGGGAGATCTTGCTGACGATCGTATAAGTCACGGGGCTGCATGGGGCTGCCGCGGCCGCGAGACTGATAGCGGCGGCGACAGCGGCATGGCGAAAACAGAACATCGGGATTCCTTGGTTGAACTCAGTGACTCGGGTAGGAGCGGCGCGGCCGCCGATGGCCGCGCACATCGCGTTTCTTTCTTACCCAGCCAGCGCTCGCGAATCCTGAAAAGACGTCTGAAACTCGCTGAATTGATCTGAGCAAGCGATCGGTGCGAAGTTTTCCCCGGCTGGCCTGTTGATTCGCCGCCAAGAAACCATCCCGACCTGACGGAGACAAGTGCATGACCCTGAGAATCGCGCGACCCGTTGCGGCCCGCCAGAACCAGCGCCGCATGGTTCTGGTCGCCGCCTGTTGGCCCGCCCTGGTGTTTGCCGCAACCGCGCTGTTGCCCGGCAGCGCACGCGCCCAGGCCAACGACAAGCCGCTGAAGATCATCCTGCCGGTGGGGCCGGGGTCCGGTGTTGACACCATTGCCCGCGCCGCGCAGCCGGCGCTGATCAAGGCGCTGGGCGGCCAGCCCGTCATCATCGAAAACCTGCCTGGCGCGGGCGGCATGACCGGCGCCTCGGCGTTGGCCAAGTCGGCACCGGACGGGCTGACGATCGGCATGGTCTCGAACAACCATGTCATCAACCCCAGCGTCTACAAGAAGATGCCGTACGACACGGTAGAAGACTTCACCGAGATCAGCGTGCTGGGCACCACGCCGCTGGTGCTGGTGGTCAACCCGGACAAGGTGCCGGCGAAGAACGCGAAAGAGCTGGTCGCCTTCCTGAAGGCCAAGCCCGATGCCTACAACTACGCGTCGTCCGGCAACGGTACCATCCTGCACCTGGCGGCCGCAGTCTTTGTCGATGAAGCCGCTGTGCCGCTCAAGCACATCCCCTACAAGGGCGTTGGCCCGATGCTGGCGGACTTGATGGGCGGCCAGGTCGAGTTGGGCGTGCTGGCGCTGCCGTCGATCCAGGGCCAGCTGAAGAGCGGCACCTTGCGCGCCATCGGTGTGATGAGTGCCAAGCGGACCCCGGCCGCACCAGACCTGCCGACCTTTGCCGAGCAGGGCATGCCCGGCGTCGAGGTCGAGGCCTGGTTCGCTGTCCTGGGCCCGGCCAAGCTGCCGGCAGCCGAGGTCAAGCGCATCCACGATGCCTTCGTCGCGGCCTTCAACACGGCCGAGGTGAAGGAGGCGATGGCCAAGCAGGGCAACGACATCCACCCCAGCACGCCGGAAGCGGCGGCGGCCTTCTTCCGCAGCGAGGTGGCCAAGTACGCCAAGCTGGTCAAGAAGGCAGGTGTCCAGCTCGATTGACAGCGGCGGCTGGTGGCGCCACGCTTGGCATGCCGGGAATTCGACCGTACACTGACGGTTTCGCCGCCACCCCACTCCAACTGCCCCCCAACGCCATGACCACGCCCGTTTTTCAAGGTGTCGTCGGTGACCATTTGGCGCGCAGTGTGCGAGGGGTGCCGGGTGCTCCGCCGCGTGCGGTTGTTGACTCTTCTGCCGTCAATGACCGTCATCGCATCAAGGAGCATCCCTGTGAGCAACACCAACACCGACCTGTTTGACAACCCGATGGGGTTGATGGGCTTCGAATTCGTCGAATTCGCCTCGCCCAACCCTGGCCAGCTGGAACCGCTGTTCGAGAAGCTGGGCTTCTCGCTCGTCGCCAAGCACCGTTCGAAGAACGTGCTGCTGTTCCGGCAGGGCGACATCAATTTCATCGTCAACAACGAGCCCAAGAGCCAGGCCGCGTACTTCGCCGCCGAGCACGGCCCGTCCGCCTGCGGCATGGCCTTTCGCGTGAAAGACGCGCACAAGGCCTACGCCCGCGCGCTGGAGCTGGGTGCGCAGCCGATCGAGATCCCGACTGGCCCGATGGAGTTGCGGCTGCCGGCGATCAAGGGCATCGGCGGCGCGCCGCTGTACCTGATCGACCGTTTCGAAGACGGCAAATCGATCTACGACATCGACTTCGAATTCATCGACGGCGTCGAGCGCCATCCGGCCGGCGTCGGCCTGAAGCTGATCGACCACCTGACGCACAACGTCTACCGCGGCCGCATGACCTTCTGGGCTGGCTTCTACGAGAAGCTGTTCAACTTCCGCGAGATCCGCTACTTCGACATCCAGGGCGAATACACCGGCCTGACCAGCAAGGCGATGACCGCGCCGGACGGCAAGATCCGCATCCCGCTGAACGAGGAATCGTCGAAAGGCTCGGGCCAGATCGAAGAGTTCCTGATGCAGTTCAACGGCGAGGGCATCCAGCACGTGGCCCTGCTGACCGAAGACCTGAAGGCCACGATCGACCAGCTGGCCATGGCCGGCGTGCCGCTGATGACGGCGCCCAACGACGTCTACTACGAGATGCTGGGCGAGCGCCTGCCGGGCCACGGCGAAGATGTGCCGTCGCTGCAGACGCGCGGCATCCTGATGGACGGCTCGACCACCGGCGGCAGCAACCGCCTGCTGCTGCAGATCTTCTCGCAGACGATGCTGGGCCCGGTGTTCTTCGAGTTCATCCAGCGCAAGGGCGACGACGGTTTCGGCGAAGGCAACTTCAAGGCGCTGTTCCAGTCGATCGAGCGCGACCAGATCCGCCGCGGTGTGCTGCAAACCGCCTGAAGGAACGCCATGAAGATTGACCGCATCCACCACGTCGCGTACCGCTGCAAGGACGCGAAAGAGACGGTGCTCTGGTACCAGAAGATGCTGAAGATGGACTTCGTGCTGGCGATCGCCGAGGACTTCGTGCCTTCGACGAAAGCGCCGGATCCGTACATGCACGTCTTCCTCGACGCTGGCATGGGCAACGTGCTGGCCTTTTTCGAGCTGCCGACGCAGCCGCCGATGGGCCGCGACCCGAACACGCCCGAGTGGGTACAGCACATCGCCTTCCGCGTGAAGGACCGTGCCGAGCTGCTCGAGTTCAAGGCCCACCTGGAGGCCAACGATGTCGACGTGCTCGGCGTCACCGACCACGGCATCTTCCACTCGATCTACTTCTTCGACCCCAACGGCCACCGCGTTGAGCTGGCCTGCCCGGATCCGACCGAAGAGGCACAGATCAAGCAGCTCGACGCCGTGAAGTGGGACATGCTGGAAGAGTGGTCGAAGACCAAGCGCGCGCCCAAGCATGCGGCCTTCCTGCATGAGAAAGAGTTCCACGACGCTGAAAAGGCCAGCTCATGATCGGCCTGAACGACACGCTGGACCCGGCGCTGCAAAGCTGGGTCGAATCGGCCAACGACACGCACACCGACTTCCCGATCCAGAACCTGCCGTTCGGGCGGTTCAGGACTTCGCACGATGCCGACTGGCGCATCGGCGTGGCGATCGGCGACCAGATCCTCGATCTGCGTGCGGCGGGCCTGTTCGACTCGTCGGACATGAGCCGGCTGATGAGCCTCGCGCCCGAGCCGCGCCGCGCGCTGCGTACAGCCTTGTCCGAAGGGCTGCGCGCCGGCTCGGCCTTGGCCACGCGCTGGAAAGAAGCGCTGGTGCCGCAAAGCGCAGTCGAGTTGGGGCTGCCCTGTGCGATCGGCGACTACACCGACTTCTACACCTCGATCCACCACGCGACGACTGTCGGCAAGCAGTTCCGGCCGGACAACCCGCTGCTGCCAAACTACAAGTGGGTGCCCATCGGCTACCACGGCCGCGCCTCGTCGATTGGCGTCAGCGGCCAGTCCTTCCATCGGCCTTGGGGCCAGACGCGACCAGCGACGGCGCCTGAAGGCAGCGCACCGAACTTCGGCCCCAGCCGCCGGCTCGACTATGAGCTGGAGCTGGGCATCTTCGTCGCGCGGCCGAACGCGCTGGGTGAGCCCATCGGCATGGAACTGGCCGAAGAGCATGTGTTCGGCCTGACGCTGTTCAACGACTGGAGCGCGCGCGACGTGCAGGGCTGGGAATACCAGCCGCTCGGACCCTTCCTGGCCAAGAACTTCGCCAGCACCGTGTCCCCTTGGATGGTGACACTGGAGGCCTTGGCGCCGTTCCGCCAGCCGTTCCGCCGCCCGGAAGGTGACCCGGCGCCGCTGCCTTACCTGGACTCGGCCTCGAACCGCGATCAGGGTGCGATCGGCATCAAGCTGGAGGTGTGGCTGCAAACCGCGGCGATGCGCGAGGCCGGCCACGCCGGGGACAGAGTCTCCAGCTCGAACTACGCCGACGCCTACTGGACGATCGCGCAGCTGGTGGCGCACCACACCGTCAACGGCTGCAACCTGCAAGCCGGCGACCTGCTGGGCAGCGGCACCTTGTCGGGCCCGACGCCCGATCAGGCCGGTTCGCTGCTCGAGCTCAGCAACGGCGGCAAGCAGCCGCTGACACTGTCCAACGGTGAGCAGCGTAGCTTCCTCGAAGACGGCGACACGGTGATCCTGAAGGCGCATTGCGAGCGCCCAGGTGCGCGCCGCATCGGCTTCGGCGAATGCCGCGGCACGGTGCTGCCGGCGCGCGAGCGCAAGGGCTGACGGTGCCGCAGCGTGCGACGGGCCTATCAGGCTCGTCGCGTGTCCCCTAACGAGGGGACAGCCAGGACGGTCATTGCTGCCCTAACGGACGTGCTGGTGGCGTCACCCGCCACCAGCGAACTACAGCGCCAGGCTGTAGACGCGGAAGATCTTGTCCATTTGCCAGCCGCGCGCCTCGTACAGGCCCTGCGCGCGCAGGTTGTCGTGGGCAGTCTGCAGGTCCAGGCGGGCGCAGCCGGCCTGGCGCGAGTCGTCTTCGGCGGCCTGCATCAGTGCGCTCGCCAGGCCGCGGTCACGGGCCTCGGGGCGGACGAACAGGTCGTTGAACCAGCGGAATGGCCGCGCCACCACCGAGCAGAAGGTCGGGTAGAGCAGGCAGAAGCCGTCCAGCCCGTGACCATCGACACTGGGCGCGACAAAGACGATGGCTTCACCGCGCTCCAGCCGCTCGGCGAGAAATTGCCGCGCCAATACGGGATCGGACGGCTGCTCGTAAAAGCCGCGGTAGGCGTCGAAAAGCGCGGCGAGCGCTTCCAGGTCATCTGGCAGCGCTCGGCGCACGACAGGCACCGCGCCCGCGGGGGGCGCGGTGGTCAGGTCAGGCGCGGTCAACGCAGGTTGGCGCGCAACTCGCGGCCGGCGGCACGCATGGCCCGCGTGGTGGCCGTTTCATAGGCCGATACCGCGCGTTCACGCATGTCCACCGCCTTGGCCAAGGCTTCCTGGAAGCGCTCGACCGTGTAGGTGTTCTCGGTGCCGATGTAGACATTGACCCGGCGTGCCGGCTCGCCATAACGCGGCAGCAACACGGCGAGGCTGCAGTCACGCACCCGGCCGCCACGGCGCTGCCGCACGATCGGGCCCGAGATGCCGACCGGCAGGTCGCTCGTCTTGTTGTGGTTGGGCTTTTGCTGCAGGCGCGAAGGCGCGGGCAGCTTGGCGATGCGTTTCAGCAGCTCTTTGGTGGCCGCATCCAGCGACGCCGCAGCACCGCTGCCGTCGTTGGTGTGGTCCGAGAACAGCTTGGTGCCGCCATAGCGCAACTGCCAGCCGTGTGTGGCCAGGTGGTCGATGCGTTGGACGTTTTGCGGCACCGTGTAGGTGTCGCCATTGAAAATCACTACTTCGCGGTATTTCATTGAGATTCCCCGGTACAGCTGTTGAACCCCCCAGTGTTCTGAAGTGTAGCCCAGCCTAACAGGCAAGTTCTGAGGCAGTTTATGCCCATGTCGGGATGACAGACAATCCAGGCAGCGGGCTGATGCGTGAGCGCAACGGCCCGTTTGTCTTGTGAAGCAACGTGATGCATGAGAAGGGGGCCAAGTGGCCTTGTTGATGTTCAAGAATTTGGTGGTCTACCGGCTCAGCGCCTTGGGTGGTGAGCCCTGGGGGGCCACGTTGACCGAGGTGGAGGACGGCCTGGCCAAGGCGCGCTTCGTGCCGTGCGGGACGACGCAACCGGTGTCGGCCGGCTGGGTCTCGCCGCGCCACGGCGAAGGCGGTGAGGGCGGTATGGCGCCGCTGGTCGAGTCGATCGGTGGTCAATGGCTGATGCGTTTGATGGTCGAGCAGAAAGTTTTGCCGTCAGCTGTGGTCAAACGGCGTGTGGAAGAGTTGGCAAAAAAGTCCGAACAGGCCACTGGGCGCAAGCCTGGCAAACGGCATGCCAAGGAGCTGAAGGAAGAAGCCGTGCTGGCGCTATTGCCGCAGGCCTTCACGAAGCAAGCCTCGGTGAATGTGTGGATGGACACCAAGGCCCAGCTGCTGGTGATCGATGCCAGCAGCGCCAAGCGGGCCGAGGAAGCCGCGACGATGCTGATCCAGTCGCTGGACGGCCTGGCCTTGCGCCTGGTGCAGACCACGCTGTCGCCGGCCGCCGCGATGACGGCCTGGCTGGCCGGTGGCGAGCCGCCGTCGGCCTTCAGTGTCGACCGCGAATGTGAGCTGAAATCGGCCGACGAGATGAAATCCGTCGTACGGTATGCACGCCACCCGCTGGACACCGACGAGGTGCGCGCCCACGTGATGGCCGGCGGCAAGCAGCCCACCCGGCTGGCGCTGACCTGGAAGGGCAGGGTCTCGTTCGTGCTGACCGACACGCTGCAGATCAAGAAGCTCAGCGTCGACGACGGCCTGTTCGATGCCGGCTCGCGCGCCGACGAAGGCTTCGACGCCGATGCCGCCATCGCCACCGGTGAACTGTGCCAGCTGATCCCGGACCTGGTGGCCGCGCTGGATGGTGAACTGGCGCCAGCCTAACCGGGCTGCTGCGACCACGGGTGGCGCCGGGCCTGCGCGCCCGCTATGCTTGGGCTGCCCACGCGCCCGGTGCGCCGGGCCACGACGCGCACCTGCATGAACCTGTCGCTGAAGACCAAGGCTGCGCTGGTGACCACGCTGGTGGTGCTGGCCACCGTCTCGTTGGCTGGGGGCTGGCTCTACCACCAGCAGGCCCGGGACCATGTCGCGTTGCTGCGCAGCCAGCAGGACACGCTGGCCAGCGCGATGGCCGCCGACGTCGACTACAAGCTGGCCGCCAACTTGGCGGTGCTCACCCGTGCGGCGCGGCGCGTTGACGAGGCGGTGCTGGCCAGTCCGCAGGCGCAGGCCCGCTTCTTCGAGGCCAGTGCGCTGCGCCCGCCGTTCAACGGTGTGGCGATCGTGGCCGCCGACGGCATGGTCGCGCTGAACGACCCACCGAACCCGGGGCCGGTCAACATCGGCGACCGCGACTACTTTCGCCAGGCCAGGGTGACCGGCCAGTCGACGATTTCTGCGCCGCTGATGGCGCGCTCGATCGGCCACCCGTCGGTGCTGATGACGGTGCCCTTGTTCGACGCCGACCACCGCTTCATTGGTGCGCTGGCCGGCGGGTTGGACCTGCTCAGTGACAACGCGCTGGGCGAAATGGGCCGCACCCACATCGGCGCAAGCGGGCGCTACGAGATCGTCACACGCGACCCGTCGCCGGTCTATGTGATGCACCCGGACCCGGCGCTGCTGCTGAAGCCCGCCACCAACATCGCGACGCTGGACGACTTCGACACCCAGCGTGACTTCGTCACCCGCCGCACCTTGCGCAATGCGCCGTGGGAACTGCGCATCGTGATCCCGGCGCGTGAGGCACACGGGCCCTTGCTGCGGGCGCGCCACACGCTGCTGCTGGCGTTGTTGTTGACGGGCATTGGCACCGTGCTGGCCGTCAGCGCGGGGCTGGGCTGGCTGATGCGGCCGCTGGAGACGCTGTGGCGCTCGATGCGCCAGCAGCGCCTCACGCCTGACGTGGTGGTGCCGATCGACACCCATGCCGGTGACGAGCGGGGCCAGCTGGCGCGCGAGTTCGAGGGGCTGATGCACGAGCTGCGAGCCCAGCGGGCTGAGATGGCGGCGGTCAGCGACACCTCGCCGCTCGGCCTGTTCCGCGCCGGGCTGGACGGGCGCCTGACCTACATCAACGACGCCTATTTGCGCATCCATGGCTTTGCCAACCGCGAAGAGGCGGCCGAGGGCTGGATCGGCATGCTGCCGCCGGCCGACCAGGACGAGGCGCGCAAGGCCTGGCGCAAGATCGTCACCGAGCCGGTGGGCATGCACGTGACGCGGCGCCTGCAACGCGCCGACGGGCGGCAGATCGTGGTCGTCGTGCGCAGCGCGCCGATCGTCATCGACGGCCAGGTGCAAGGTCATGTGGGCACCGTGGCCGACGTGACCGAGCGCATCGAGGGCGATCGGGCCTTGCGCACCCAGGCGGCGATCTTCGAAGCGACCACCGACTACGTCATACAGACCGACCGCAAGGGGCGGCTGCTCTATGTCAACCCGGCCGCACGGCGCATGATGGGGCTGGCGCTCGATGCGCCGATCAAGCACCTGACCGCGCTGTCGTTCAACCCGCCGGCGACGGTGGCGCGCCATGCGGTCGAGATCACGCCCGCAGCAGTGGAAAAGGGCGTCTGGGCCGGCGAGACCGTGCAGTGGGACGCGCAACACCACGAGCTGCTGGTCAGCCACCTGCTGCTCGCCCACAAGGACCGGCACGGTCAGGTCGAGGCGTTCTCGGCCATCATGCGCGACATCACCGCGCAGACAGCTGCCCAGCAGGCTTTGCACCGTAGCGAGGCGGTGCTGCGCTCCGTGACCGAGGTCGTACCGATGGCCATCTCGGTGGTCGACAAGACCCAGCGCTGCGTCTTCGTCAACCAGGGTTTCGAGACCTGGATCGGTCGCTCGCGCGACGAACTGCTGGGCCGCACCGCACGGGAGGTGCTGGGTCATGCGGAATACGAGTTGCGCCAACCCTGGATCGAGCGGGTGCTGGCCGGCGAACGGGTCACGTTCGAGCGCGACGACCCGACCCGTGAGCAGCACCGGCATGTGCGGGTCGACTACATCCCGCTGTACGACGAGACCGGCAAGGTCGAGGGGTTTGTCGCCGTCACCACCGACATCTCGGCCGCCCGCGCCGAAGAGCGCCGCTTGCGCGATCTCGCGCAGACCGACCCGCTGACCCAGGTGCTCAACCGCACCGGCTTCGAGYGGGCGCTGGACGATCGTGCCATGTGGGTTGCACAGGGCGCGACCGACACGCTGGTGGCCTTGCTCTACATCGATCTCGACCGCTTCAAGCCGGTCAACGACCTGTATGGCCACGCGGTGGGCGACCAGCTGCTGCAGATGTTCGCCACGCGCCTGCGCCACCTGGTGCGGCCGACCGACCTGATCGCCCGCCTGGGCGGCGACGAGTTCGCGATCGTGCTCGACGGCTTGCACGAGGAAGCCAACGCGATGATCGTGGCCGGCAAGGTGGTGGCCGCGGCCGAGCAGGTGTTCGAGCTGCCGTCGGTGCCGCCGCTGCAGGTCAGCGCCAGCGTCGGCGTGGCCTTCTGGCGGCCGGGCGACAGTGGCGACGRCTGGCCGCAGGCACTGGAGCGCGCGGACACGATGCTCTACCGCGCCAAGGCCGCCGGCCGCGGCCGGGCGATCGCCAGCACAGCCTGACGTCGACGTGGTGGCACCGCCGCAGTGCGCCGGTGCACGCATCTGGTGACCACTTTGCGCCGCGATAGGTGCGAGGCCCCACCGATGGGCCGGGCTGGTGCGTGAAGGCCGTCGTGGCTGGGTGCGTTTCTTGAATCGCATGGGGGCCCACTCACCGCCATGCGACCCACGTCCACCGCCGCTGCCCACCCGCCTGCTGCCCCGCGGCATGAGGCATTGCCGCGCCTGCAGCGCGTCATCAAGATTCGGCGCGACTACAACGCCTGGGTCGCCAGTGAAACGATCGAGGACTACGCGCTGCGCTTCACGCCGCGGGCGTTTCGCAAGTGGTCTGAATGGCGCGTTGCCAACACCGCGTTCGGCGCCGCGTCGTTCCTGGTTCTCGAAGCCGTGGGCGCGACGCTGCTGGTGCGCTACGGCTTCGTCAACGCCTTCTGGGCGATCCTGGCCACAGGGTTGATCATCTTCGCGGCCGGCTGGCCGATCAGCGTTTACGCCGCGCGCCACGGCGTCGACATGGACTTGCTCACGCGCGGCGCCGGCTTCGGCTACCTCGGCTCGACGCTGACGTCCCTCATCTACGCCAGCTTCACCTTCATCTTCTTTGCACTTGAAGCGGCGGTGATGGCCTATGCGCTGGAGCTGGCGTTCGACATCCCACCAGCCTGGGGCTACCTGCTTTGCGCCTTGGCCGTGATCCCCCTCGTCACCTACGGCGTCACCTGGATCAGCCGGCTGCAGGTGTGGACGCAGCCGCTGTGGCTGGTACTGCTGCTGATCCCCTACGTATCGGTGCTGTGGCTGAACCCCGGCTTGCCTGCGCAGTTGGCCGGTTATGCCGGCGAGAACGGCACGGCGGGCTTCACGCTGGCCGGCTTCGGCGCCGCGCTGACGGTGGGCATCGCGTTGATCACGCAGATGGGCGAGCAGGTCGACTACCTGCGCTTCATGCCCGAGCGTGTCGCGTCCAACCACAAGCGCTGGTGGTTCGCTGTCATCGTCGGCGGGCCGGGCTGGGTGTTGTTGGGCGTGGCCAAGATGCTGGGCGGCGCGCTGCTGGCCTACCTCGCGCTGACGCACATGGTCTCGCCCGACCGGGCGGTCGACCCAAACCAGATGTACCTCGCGGCCTGGGAGCCGCTGCTGCCGCACTACGGCTGGGCGATCGCGGTCACTGCGCTGTTCGTTGTCGTCTCGCAGCTGAAGATCAACGTCACCAACGCCTACGCCGGCTCGTTGGCCTGGTCGAACTTCTTCTCGCGCCTGACTCATAGCCACCCCGGCCGCGTGGTGTGGATGGTGTTCAACCTGCTGATCGCGCTGATGCTGATGGAGCTGGACGTGTTCCAGGCGCTCGGCGGCGTGCTGGGCCTGTTCGCCAACATCGCGATCAGCTGGATCATGGCGGTGGTGGCCGACCTGGTGGTCAACAAGCCRCTGGGCCTGAGCCCACCCGGCATCGAGTTTCGCCGCGCCTACCTGCACGACGTGAACCCGGTCGGCGTTGGCGCCACCGCGCTGGCTTCCGTGTTGTCGGTGGCCGCGCACCTGGGCGCCTTCGGCCCGTTGGCGCAGGCTTTCTCCGCGATGATCGCGCTGGTCACCGCCTTCGTCGCTGCGCCGCTGATCGCCTGGGCCACGAAGGGGCGCTACTACCTGGCGCGGCCGGTGGAGACGAGCGACTACCAGCGTCTGAAACCCCAGCGCTGTGTCGTCTGTGATCGCCACTACGAGGCCGACGACATGGCCGGCTGCCCAGCCTATGGCGGGCCGATCTGCTCGCTGTGCTGCACGCTCGACGCGCGCTGCGGTGACCGCTGCAAGCCGGTGCCGCGCTTCATCGACGAGGTCTGGTCGCGCTGGGCCACGTTGCTGCACCGTGTGCTGCCGCACCGCTTCAAGCCGCAGGTGGACTCGGGTCTCGGCCAGTACCTGCTGCTGATGGCCTTCATCGTGCCGTTGCTCGCGGCGCTGTTCGGCCTGCTGTACCACCAGGAACTGCGCACGATGCAACTGCGCGGCAGCGAGGTGGCCGGTTGGCTGGAGCCGGCGTTGCGTGCCGGTTTCTTGAAGGCCTACGCGGCCTTGCTGCTGGTGGCGGGTGTCGTCGCCTGGTGGCTGGTGCTGGCCCAGCAAAGCCGCCGCGTCGCGCAAGAAGAAAGCCTGCGCCAGACCGAGGCGCTGCAGCGCGAGATCGACTCGCACCGCCAGACCGATCTCGCGCTGCAACAAGCCAAACGCCGCGCCGATGCGGCCAACCGGGCGAAGACGCGCTACATCACCACGGTGAGCCACGAGCTGCGCACGCCGCTGAACAGCATGCTCGGCTACGCGCAATTGCTGGAGGACGACCCGGCGATGCCCGCCCATCGGCGTCATGCGGTGAGCGTGATCCGCCGCGGCGGTGATCACTTGCTCGGCCTGATCGAAGGCACGCTCGACTTGGCGCGCATCGAAGCGGGCAAGCTGCGGCTCGACCAGAAGCCGATGCGCTTTCGCGAAAGCATCGAAGAGATCGCCGGCCTGTTCGAACTGCAGGCCTTGTCCAAAGGCATCGCGTTCTCCTTCGAGCCCGAAGGCCCACTGCCCGACGTGGTGCGCGCTGACGAGAAGCGCCTGCGCCAGATCCTGATCAACCTGCTCGGCAACGCGGTCAAGTTCACCGCGCAAGGCCAGGTGCGTTTTCGGCTGCGCTATGCGCGCGAGATGGCGCTGGTCGAGATCATCGATTCCGGCCCCGGCATGAGCGAGGACGAGCTGGAGCGGGTGTTCGAGCCGTTTGCGCGTGGCTCGGCAGCCGGCAGTGCGGCCGGGTCGACAGTGGTCGGCGGCACCGGGTTGGGCCTGACGATCAGCAAGATGCTGACCGACCTGATGGGCGGCGAGATGCGCGTGGCCAGCGTGCCCGGTGTCGGCAGCACCTTCACGCTGCGCCTGTTCCTGCCCGAGTTGCGCATCGAGGCGGTCGAGCACCAGCTTGCACCGCGCCGGCGCAGTGGCTACGCGGGCCCGCGCCGCACGATCCTGGTGGTCGACAACGAAGAGGCCGACAGACAGCTGCTGGCGGACCTGTTGCAGCCGCTGGGTTTTGTGATCGAGGGCGCAGCAAACGGCGAAGACGGTCTGACCCGCGCCGCGGCGCTGCGGCCCGACGCGGTGTTCATGGACCTGGCGATGCCCGGCATCGATGGCTGGGAAACCATCCGCCGCCTGCGCGGCAGCGAAGACGCGGCGCTGGCACAGGTGCCCGTGGCAGTGGTCTCGGCCAATGCTTTCGACCAGGGGCTGGACAACGACGTCGGCCTGCCGCCGGCCGACTTCCTGGTCAAACCGGTGCGCCTGCCCACGCTGTTGGACTGGCTGGGCCGACGGCTCGAGATCGATTGGCTCGAAGACGCCGCTGCGCCTGTTCCTCCGTCGTCAGAAGATACCGGCGCGGTACCGACGAGCGACCACCTGCGCGCACTGCGCGAACTGGTTGGCCTGGGCTATCTGCGCGGCATCACCCGCAAGCTCGACGAGATCGAAGCGGCCGAGCCCACCAGCGCCCGCTATGTGGCGCGGCTGCGCGTGATGGCACGGGAGATTCAACTGGATGCGATGAACAGGCTGCTGAGCCAGACCCTCGATGAACAACAGCGCGCCTGAAATGTCTGCCCCCGGCAGCGGGGTACCGCCGCCGCCSCCCGAGGGGGCGCCCAGGCCGCTTGGGAGCGGCCCGGCACGGCCTGGGATGTCKGCCCCCGGCAGCGGGGTACCGCCGCCGCCGCCCGAGGGGGCGCCCAGGCCCCTTGGGAACGGCCCGGCACGGCCTGGGCTGCCCTCGCTACCGTTGAGCGATGGGGTGGAAGTCGTGCTGATCGTCGACGACGTACCGGACAACCTGGCGGTGCTGCACGACGCGCTGGACGAGTCCGGCTACACCGTGCTGGTCGCCACGTCGGGCGAGGCCGCGCTCGCACTGGCCGCCAAGGCGCCGCCCGACATCGTGCTGCTCGATGCAGTGATGCCGGGTCTCAACGGTTTCGAGGTCGCACGACAGCTGAAGGCGCAGCCCGCGACCGCCGCGGTGCCGATCATCTTCATGACCGGCCTGACCGAGACCGAGCACGTGCTCGAAGGTTTCGGCGCCGGTGGTGCCGACTACGTGACCAAGCCGATCCGCCCGCGCGAGGTGCTGGCGCGCATCGCCGCTCACCTGAACAACGCGCGCAGCCAGCGCCAGGCCCGCCAGGCGCTCGATGCCTTCGGCCATGCGACGCTGGTGGTGCGCGAGCGCGATGGTCGCCGCATCTGGCAGACGGCCTTGGCGCGCGAGCTGCTGTCGCGTTACTTCAATGACCTGCCCGACCATCTGGCGCCGGCCGAGTTGATGGCCTGGGTCGGTCGCCAATCCATCCGCCACCGTGCCGGTGCCGATGCGCAGACCATCACGCTCAGCCGCGGCGCCGGCCGCCTGACCTGTTCACTGCACGCGTTGGAAGACGCGACGCCGAGCGAAGGCCAGTGGCTGATCGTGTTGCGCGAAGCCTCTGAAGCCGCCATGCTGGCCGCCTGGGTGCAAGCCTTTGGCCTGACCACCCGCGAGGCCGAGGTGCTGTACTGGGTCATCCAGGGCAAGACCAACCGCGACATCGGCGACATCCTCGGCGCCAGCCCGGCCACGGTGAAGAAGCACCTGGAGCGGGTCTTTGGCAAGCTGGGGGTCGAGACGCGCACCGCCGCGGCCAGCTTGGCGATGAGCAAGGCGCGCGGCTAGCGACGCAACGCTACTGGCCGAGGCGGCGCAGCACGTCGATCACCTGCTTGTGTTCGCCGGGCGGCAGATCGGCCGCATGGATCATCAGCGCGCCGCCGACGCGGGCAAAGCCGGGGTGCGACACGGTCCATCCCACAACCGGCAGCGAGTCCTTGCTCAGGTCGAACGAGGTCGACACGCGGGCGCCGTCCAGCCGCGCCCAGGCCTCGATCGTCACGGCGGTGCCACGCCCGTCGGTTCGGCACACCGCGGCGCCGCCGTCCTCACCCAGCGCGAGCAGCGCCACCACACCGTCTTCCGCCGTGGCCCGCAGCACCCGGTCGTAGTGCGCCCATTCGCGCACCAACAGCCGATGCACCCGCCGGCCGCGGATGCTGGTCATCCCGACCACGTAGGCCCTGGCGATGGCGTCGAGGGTGGGCTTGTCGATCGGCATGGTCGAAGTGCCTTCAAGGGTCGTGGGGCGGTGCCGTGGATAAGGCGCGTGCTCAGGTCACCGGCCTGGTGCCGATCAGCCGGGTCTCGAGCTCGCGCGAGATCACATTCGGAAAGGCCACGCTGTCGGGCTCGGCGAGCAGTGCCGCCAGYGTGTCGGCCACGGTGTCGGCCAGCGGACGGCAGCGCAGGCCCGCCGCGACGGCACGGTCGTTGCGGGCCAGCAGCATGCCGCCGAAGTCGGCATCGTCCTGTGGGATCCACAGCGGCAGGCCGGTCCACGGTGCCACGTCGGCGGCGAGCAAGTCGGCGTCGGAGCACCAGACGAAACGGGCATCGGCGCTGCAGGCGTCGCGGCAGGTGTCCAACACCGTCTGCATGGCCATCTGCGGGCCCACGGCGTTGAACGTGCCGGCGGTGCGTGATTCGGCCAGCCGGACGCACCAGGCGGCCAGGTCACGCACGTCGATCACCTGCACCGGCCGTTCGGGCCGGCCGGGTGCCAACACTTCGCCGCCTTGCGCGACGCGCCAGGGCCAGTACGCGAAGCGGCCGGTCGGGTCATGCCGGCCAACGATGAGACCTGGCCGGACGATCGCCGCCCGGTCCGGGCACAGCGCCCGCAGCGTTTCTTCCGCACGTGCCTTTTCGCCGCCGTAGCCGTTGGTGGCCGGGGTGACCGGTGCCGTTTCGTCGTACGACTGGCCGGCCGGATAGCGCTCCACCACCGAGATCGTCGAGACGAACACCCAGTGCGGCAGGTCCGGCCCGAGCGAGGCGGCCACCGAGTCGATCTGCCCAGACCGGTAGCCGCTGCAATCGATCACCGCGTCGAAGCGCCGGCCGCGCAGTGCCGAGGTGTCGCCGTCGCGGTCCCCCACCAGCGATTCAACCGAGCCCGGCCAGGTGATGGCGTGGCTGCCGCGGTTGAACAGCGTCACGCGGTGGCCCGCAGCCAAGGCCGCTTCGACGACATGGCGGCCCAGGAAGACCGTGCCGCCGAGCACGAGCAGGTCGAACGAGGTGGAAGGTGGCATGGGCGAATCGTGTCACATCTTGGTGGAAGCGCGCGGCGGGGCAACGGCCCGTGCGGCGCGCGCCGAGGCGTGAACGGCCGGTGTTCCTACAGCCCCGAAGCGAATGCGAGCGCAGGCTGGTGGAATGTGTGGCGAATGCCGCACGAAGGAGGCGCCATGAAAAGACCACTCATCGCGATGATCGTGCTCGCAGCGTCGGCGTTGACGCAATCGCAGCCGCCCGTGCAGGCGCCACCACCCGCCGCCGCGGTGGCAGCCTCCGGCGCCTCTGCGCCTGTGCCAACCAAGCCCGTCCGTCGGTCGCTGACCGGCGAAGAGCAGCGCGACCTCGCGCAGTTTCCCGATGGCTCGCAGCCCGAGCGGCCGGCGAAGGCGCAGGTGGTCGTGCCGTTCGGCAGGAAGCCCCCGCCCGACACGGCAGCCAACGCTGCAGCTCGGGATGCTGCGGCCGTACCTGGCAAGGTCGACGACCGGGTCGCACGGTGCAAGGCGCTGGCCGACCCGCAGCGTCAAGCCGCCTGCGTGCACGCGCCAGTCGCCAGCGACACGTCACCGCCCCCATCGGGCAGTGGATCGGGCCGATGACAGCGGATGGCTGATCGATAGGCCATTCGACAGGAATTCCTGCGGCGGCTCGGCGCGGCCGCCACGAACCTGATTGCGCGTCGCTGGGTGAGAACCCCCTGAGGGTCGTTGGGAGTTGTGATCGCGGCCGGTTTCGACGACAGTCGCGGGCTTCGCACCACTTTGGTTCACCTACTCCCGTGTCTTCGAGCTCCACCCCGACCCCGCTCGATGCTGGCTCTGCCGGCAGCGCCCGCGCCGACCGCGCGTTCTTCGGCCACCCGGCCGGCCTCGGCTGGCTCGCCTTCTGCGAGCTGTGGGAGCGCTTCTCCTACTACGGCATGCAGGCGCTGCTGGTGCTGTACCTCAGCAACTACCTGTTCCTGCCGGAAAACATCGGCCACGTGACCGGCATGGACGGCCTGCGCGGGTTGATCGAAGGCGTCACCGGCTCGCGCTCGCCGCAGCAGCTGGCCTCGGTCGTCTTCGGTCTGTACGCCGGCTTCGTCTACCTGACGCCGCTGTTTGGTGGCCTGGTCGCCGACCGTTGGCTCGGCCGCACGAGGACGGTCGTGATCGGCGCCTGTCTGATGGCGCTTGGCCACTTCCTGATGGCCTTCGAAGGCAGCCTGCTGTTCGCACTGGCCTGCCTGCTGCTCGGCGTGGGTTGCTTCAAGGGCAACATCGCGGCCCAGGTCGGTGACCTGTACGCCCCGGGCGACAAGCGGCGGGCAAGCGCGTTCCAGATCTTCATGCTCGCGGTACAGATCGCGGTGATCCTGGCCCCCATCGTCTGCGGCACGCTGGGCGAAAAAGTGGCCTGGCACTGGGGCTTCGGCGCCGCCGGTGTCGGCATGTTGGTGGGTCTGGTGGTCTACCTGGCCGGCCGGCGCTGGCTGCCGCCCGAGCACAACCTGAAGGCCCGGCGCGAGGGCGCGGCGGCCGCTGCCGTCGCTCACCCGCGCATGACCGGTGAAGAGAAGCTGCGCTTGTCGCTGCTGCTGCTGTTGATCCCGGTGCTGRCGTTGTCGATCGTCGGCAACCAGCAATACAACAACGCCTTCCCGCTGTGGTCGCAGAAGTACATGGACCTGGTGCTGTTCGGCTGGCAGGTTYCGGTGACCTGGCTGCAGGCGGTGGACGCGTTCATCAGCACCGGCACGATGATTCTGTCGATCGCGTTCTGGCGCTGGTGGGCCACGCGCCGGCGCGAGCCGGACGACCTGATGAAGATGGCGCTCGGCGCGCTGGTGGGGGCGGGCGGGCCGGCATTGATCGCGCTGGCCGCCGGCATGGTCGAAGGCACGGACCAGAAGGTCAGCTTCGTCTGGACGCTGGCATACACGATCGTCAACGACCTGGGCTTCGCCAACATCCTGCCGGTGGGCCTGGCGCTGTATTCGCGCGCCGCGCCGAGAAGCCTGGAAGGCCTGGTGATCGGCATCTACTACCTGCACCTGTTCATCGGCAACACCTTTGTCGGCTGGCTGGCGGGCTTCCTCGAGACCATGCCGGGCCGCGACTTCTGGGGCCTGCACGCGCTGCTGGTGGCCAGTGCCGGCGTGCTGCTGCTGGTCTGCCGTTTCTTCTTCGGCAAGCTGCTGACGGCGGACGACTTCAGCGCCAAGCCGCAGCCGCGGCTGGATGGAGTGCCTGCGGCGAATTGACCGGCGCCGGTGACGGCGCCGGCATGAAAAGTGCCGCCCTCAGGCGGGGCCAGCTTGCCTATCATGGTGAGCTGTGTTTCGCCAGTTCCTGCCGATGGAGGGCACCACGAGCACCCTTGATGAATTGCTCCAGCAGGCTGTGCAAGCCCTGGACGCAGATGCCAACGCCGAAGCCGGCAGGCTGGTCACCGAGGCCCTGTCGTATGCCGCGCAGACGGGCGCCAAGACGCATGAGGTACGGGCCTTGCTGCTGGCCGCGACCCTGGCCGAGCGAAGTGCCGACTTCCCGCTCGCGGCGCGCCATGTCGGCCAGGCGCAGGCGTTGGCCCGTGAACTCCACGATCCATCACTGAACGCGCGGGTGGCCACCGCTTCGGCGCAGGTCTTGATCGCGATCGGCGATTTCGAGACGGCGCTGAAGGAGCTGGAAGGGGCGTTGCCCCAGGCCGAAGCAGAGGACGAGCCGCTGCTGCGGTTTCACGCCGAGAACCGCCTTGGCGTGGTCTACGCCAACCTCGAAGACCCTTTGCACGCCACGCTGTGGCACGAGCGGGCGAGCCAGACAGCCCGCCGCCTGCCCAGCCGCCGCCAGGAGATCATGGCGATGGGCAACATCGGTGGCCGCCAGCTCGATCTCGGGGTCCTTCATCGCGCCGCCGGCCGCAGCCCTGAGGCGATCGCTGCGTTCGAGGCGAGCGCCGAGTCCACGCGGAAGGCGCTGGAACTGGCCGAAGCGGCGGCGCTGCCGTCCCTGCGTGTCACGTTCATTCCCAACCTGGCCTCTGCCCTGTACGAACTGGGCCGTGTCGACGAGGCCTTGGAGCAACTGGACCAGCACCGCGCGCTGGCCCGGGCTTCGGGCACCTCGATGGCCGAGATCTACTCGATGACCTGTGCGGCGCAGATCCATCTGGACCGGGGCGACCTGGACGCTGCGCGGCAGGCGGCCAACGAGGGCATCGCGCTGGCAGAGAGCCTGGGCAGCAAGCATGGCACCGACCGCCTTTACGAGACCGCCTACAAGATCGAAAAGCAGGCAGGCCAGTTCGAGCGTGCGCTTGCTCACCACGAGCGGTTCCACCAGCTCAGCAGCGGTCAGGCCTTGGTGCGCGCCAACCAGCGCGCGCAGGTCCTGGCGGTGCGCCTGGACACCGAACGTGCACGGGCCGAAGCGCAGCAAGAGCGCCTGCGCGCCGAGTCGCTGCTGCGCTCGCACTCCGAGATGGCCGAACGCGCGCGGCTGCTCAGCCGTGAAGCGCTGCTGGACCCTCTGACCGGACTGGCCAATCGCCGCCATCTCGACGCCGAGCTGGCGCGCATGCACCTGGCGGCACGCCAAGCGTCGATGCCGATGTGCGTGGCGATGCTGGACGTCGATCACTTCAAGCACGTCAACGATGACTTCTCGCATGCCGTGGGCGACGCCGTGTTGCGCGAACTGGGCCGGGTGCTGCAGGCTCAGTGCCGAGGCGGCGACCTGGTGGCGCGCTACGGCGGCGAAGAATTCACCGTCGCGTTCTCGCGCATTCATCTGGTGTTGGCGCGGGTCGCTTGCGAACGGTTGCGCGCCGCCGTCGAGGCGACGGATTGGGGCGCGATCGCCCGCGGCCTGAAAGTGACGATCAGCGTGGGGCTCGTGGACATCGCCACCTGCACCGACCCGGCGAGTGGCCTGGCGTTGGCTGACCAGCGGCTCTACGCGGCCAAGACAGCGGGACGCAACCGCGTCGAGAGCGGCAGCTGAGGCGGCGCCGCGCCGCGTGGATTCGCGTCAGCTAAGCCAAGCTCAAGCCGGCAGCACGACCATCGTCGAGTCCTCTTGCGCGGCTGCCTCCGCCGCCGGCGCAGCGGCTTCCTGCCGGTCGGCGTCGAGCTGCAGGAAGCGGTCTTCGATGAATTCTTTTTCCGTCAGCGTGCGCTTCAGGTTGTCCTGGATCTGCTCCAGCTGGCGGCGCAGGCGCTGGCGGTCGGCTTCGGCTTCGGCCAGTTGCGCGGCCAGCTCCTTCACCCGCGGTGAAGGTGCGGCGGCGCTGTCGCCGTCACCGCTGCGGCCGCCACCGGCTGCTTGCGAGGCCTCGGCCAGTTGCTCCGCGGCAAAGGCGCGTGCCTGGGCTTGCTGAAGTTGCTGGCGCATCTCGCCCAGCTCGCCGCGCAGCGTGCCGGCTTCGGCGGTGGCCTTTTGATACTGGCGGCTACGCAGCTCGTGCTCGCGCAGCTTGTGCACTGCGTCGTCATGGGCCTGGCGCAGGCGCTGGAACTCTTGCTGCACGTGCTGCTTCTGCTGCAGCAAACGGTCCAGCTCGACCTGCTTGACGCGGCGCCACTCATCGAACTGTTTGGCGTCGACCTTCGACACCTCGTCCAGGATGTTGCCTTGCTGGTCGATCAACCGGTTCAGCGCCTTCGGGTCACGTGCGGCCCACTGCTGATAGGGGTCGCTGGGGCGGCCATTGGGTTGTTGCTGCGCACGTCCACCACCCAGCCCGCCGCGGGCGGTCTCGATCAGCTTGGCCAGTTCGCGCCTGGTGTCGGCAAACACCTCCAGCGTGTTGTCGGCGGTGCGGTTCAGCCGCGCGGCATGGGCCTTCAGGCTGTTCGCGAAGGCCGACAAATCGGCCTGGCTGTCGCGCATGTGGATCATCATGCGGTAGGCCATGTAGGTGCACAGTGCCAGGAACAGCACGTTGCACACGACGACCGCGAGGATGCCCAGGTCAGCGAGGCTCATCTCAGGCTCTGATGAAGACCAGGYGCCCGTCGCCATAGCCAGGGACGGAAAGACGGTAATCGGCACGCGCGACCGAGTCGTCGACCGCGGCGCGCAACTTCGCGAAATCGCGCGCCACCAGGTTGGCGCCCTTGAAGCGGGCGTCGCTCACGCCGATCTGGCTCAGCAGCAGCGGGGTCATGTCGCGGAAGAACGCGATGCCGCTGTCGACCATTTCCTGGCTCGGCGTGCCCTCCTGGATCGCGCGGCGGATGTCTTTCGGGTCGGCCTGGATCGCGCTGCCGCCCAGCATGCACAGCGCCGGCAGGTTGGCCGCAGCCAGTGCGCACAGGTTGCCGCCCTCTTCGGGTGAATACACCGCCAGCAGGTTCTGCTGGGTCAGGTGGGTGCTGTCGAATTTTTCGCCTTCGATCACGCGGAAAGGCACGCCCGGCATCCAGGCCTGGATGAAACGGCGCAGCGCACGAACGCCCTGCACCGGCTCGGCGGACCCGGCGTTGGGCTCGGCCACGGCCGGGCGGCTGAGCACATTGCCCACCGCGGCCAGCAGCTCGTGGTCGTGGAAGGGCTTGTGCACGATGAAGGCGGCGCCGTTGGTCAACGCCTGCTGCAGCAGCGCGGGCGTGGTCTCGGTGGTCACGAAGCCTATCGCCAGCTCACTGTGGCCCAGCTGACGCACGGTCTGCAACAGCTCGATGCCGCTCATGCCGGGCATGTGCCAGTCGGACACGATGAGGTTCGGCAACCCCCGCTCCAGCGCGTCGAGTGCGGCCTCGCCGGAGGCGACGGTCTCCACCTCGGTGCGCCCGAGCGCCTGGCTTTCGAGCACGCGCCGGATGATGGCCTGCATGGCCCGACTGTCGTCGACCACGAGCACGCGACGGGTCCCCACCGGAGTGGCGACCGCGCTCACGAGTGGACCTCCAGGGTGCCAGCGCAGCGGGGATACAAACAGCAGCGTGACATTTTTTGCATTCGGGAAGGCCCTTCACAACCAGGCCATGTCGCGGTATCGGCAACGCCAGCGGCCAGCTTGAGGGTCGCATGTCGCGAACGTGACAGGTAGGGCCTGYTAACGCAYAAATCACGGCCGCGCCGGGGTGCTCTGGGGATGCAGCGCTAGACGCCGGCAACGGCACGGGCTTGGTGCCCGWGCCGCKGCCGGYAACGACGCGATGCGCCCCARAGCACCCCGGCCCTTCGGGTGACCGKCCAGAGYGGGCGSAYTCGTTGTTACGAGRYCACCGACGTGGGATCGACCACGTCGATGWCCTCGCGCCTAGATTGCGCCCGCTCTGGACGGCCACGCGACCGCGATTTATGCGTTAGCAGGCCCTCGCGTTTCCATGGCGAGACGGTGCTCCCTTCTGGGCAAGTGGAGAGGTCTGTACGCCATCCGGCGTATTTCGTCACGGAGCTTGGCTGCCTACCCTGCRGGGCGTCTGTTTCAACCCCGCAGGAGTATCGCCACCATGAGCACGCACCGCCCATCTGCCCGCCCCCGCCGCCAGTTCGCTCGCCAGCTTGGCGCCGTGGCGCTGGCCACCGCTGCACTCAGCCTGCCGATGTGGGCCCAGGCCGCCGACACCATCAAGGTCGGCGTGCTGCACAGCCTGTCAGGCACCATGGCCATCTCGGAAACGGTGCTGAAGGACACCGTGCTGATGGCGATCGACGAGATCAACGCCAAGGGCGGCGTGCTCGGCAAGAAGCTGGAGCCAGTGGTCGTGGACCCGGCTTCGAACTGGCCGCTGTTCGCCGAAAAGGCCAAGCAGCTGATCACGCAAGACAAGGTGGCCGTGGTCTTCGGCTGCTGGACGAGCGTGAGCCGCAAGTCGGTGCTGCCGGTGTTTGAAGAGACCAACTCGCTGCTGTTCTACCCCGTGCAGTACGAGGGTGAAGAGCTGAGCAAGAACGTCTTCTATACCGGCGCCGCGCCGAACCAGCAGGCGATCCCCGCGGTCGAGTACCTGATGAGCAAGGACGGCGGCGGCGCCAAGCGCTTCGTGCTGCTGGGCACCGACTACGTCTACCCGCGCACGACCAACAAGATCCTGCGCGCCTTCCTGCACAGCAAGGGCGTGGCCGACGCCGACATCATCGAGGAGTACACGCCCTTCGGCCATGCCGACTACCAGAGCATCATCGCCAAGATCAAGAAGTTCTCGGCCGAGGGCAAGAAGACCGCGGTGGTGTCGACGATCAACGGCGACTCCAACGTGCCGTTCTACAAAGAGCTGGGCAACCAGGGCCTGAAGGCGACCGACGTGCCGGTCGTGGCCTTCTCGGTCGGCGAAGAAGAGCTGCGCGGCGTCGACACGAAGCCGCTGGTCGGCCACCTCGCGGCCTGGAACTACTTCATGTCGATCAAGAGCCCGGCCAACACCGAGTTCGTCAAGAAGTGGGGCGACTACGCCAAGACCAAGGGGGTGGCCGGCCACAAGGACAAGCCGCTGACGAACGACCCGATGGAAGCCACGTACATCGGCGTGCACATGTGGGCTGACGCGGTGGCCAAGGCCAAGTCGACCGACACCGACAAGGTGATCGCCGCGATGGCCGGCGAGACCTTCAAGGCGCCGGGCGGTTTCGTCAGCACGATGGACAAGGAGAACCACCACCTGTGGAAGCCGGTGTTCATCGGCGAGGTCAAGGCCGATGGCCAGTTCAACGTGGTGTGGAAGACACCGGGTCCGGTGCAGGCCGACCCGTGGAGCGACTACATCCCCGAGAACAAAGGCAAGAAAAACGTGCCCGAAAAGAAGAGCTGAGCGTAGCGTGATGCGGGGGCTGCGTCATCTGCTGCTGATCTGTGTCTTGTGTGCAGCGTCGTCAGCCTACGCGCTGACGGCGTTGCAGACCCGGGCCATCGCCGAGGGCGACACCGATGCGCGGGTGGCGGCCCTTGGCGCAGCTGCCGCGGCTGCCGAGCCGAGCCTGGCCACGTTCGTGCAGGCCTTGCTCGACGATGCGGTGAAGCTGACGCCGACGCAGGTGCTGGTCGTGGAGGGGGACAAGGCGGTGGACGCGGCGACCGGCGCAGCCACTGCCTTACCCAGCGACGCCGAAGACGTGGTCAACAACAACCGCATGCGCGGGGCGCTTCAAGCGACACTGGCCTCGTTGCGCCTGCTGTCGCCCGAGCGCAGCGTGCGCGCGGCGGCGCTGGATGAGCTGGGCAAACAGGCGACGGACGAAGCACAACTGCCTCTCATTGAGAAGGCCTGGGCCACCGAGAGCGACGCGGCGCTGAAGGCGCAACTGGGCCGCATGCGTGCCGGCGTGTTGGTCGCGAGCAGTGACCCGGCCAAGCGATTGAACGCGGCGCAGGCACTGGGTGAAAGCGGCGAGCCAACGGTCAAGGCGCTGCTGCTGGAGCGCCTGGCCGACGGCGTGGAACCCGACGCCGACGTGCGCGCCGCGCTGCGCCAGTCAATCGACAAGGTGTCGCGTCGGCTGGTCTGGGGCGAGCGGCTGGGCGTGGTCTTCACCGGCATCAGCCTGGGCAGCATCCTGCTGCTGGTGGCGCTGGGCCTGGCGATCACCTACGGGCTGATGGGCGTGATCAACATGGCCCATGGCGAGCTGATGATGATCGGCGCCTACGCGACCTATGTGGTGCAGAACCTGTTCCGGGCGCATGTGCCGGGTGCGTTCGACTATTACCTGTGGGCCGCGGTGCCGGCCTCGTTCATCGTCGCGGCACTGGTCGGTGCCGTGCTCGAACGCAGCGTGATCCGCTGGCTCTATGGCCGGCCGCTCGAAACCTTGCTGGCCACCTGGGGCATCAGTCTGGTGCTGATGCAGTCGGTGCGCACGCTGTTTGGTGCGCAGAACGTGCCGGTCGAGAACCCGGCCTGGTTGTCTGGTGGCGTCGCGGTGATGAGCAACCTGACGCTGCCGTTCAACCGCATCGCGATCATCGCCTTCGCGCTGCTGGTGCTGGCCGGCGTGGCGCTGCTGATCGCGCGCACGCGGCTCGGTTTGTTCGTGCGCAGCGTGACGCAGAACCGCCGCATGGCCGCGTGCGTGGGCGTCAACACGGCGCGCATCGACACCTATGCGTTCTCGCTCGGCRCCGGCATCGCCGGGCTCGCCGGTTGTGCATTGGCGCAGGTCGGCAACGTCGGGCCGGACCTGGGGCAGAGCTACATCGTCGACTCGTTCATGGTCGTCGTGCTCGGCGGCGTCGGCCAGCTGGCCGGCACCGTGCTGGCCGCGCTGGGCCTGGGCGTGCTGAACAAGGTGCTCGAAGGCTGGGCCGGTGCGGTGCTGGCCAAGATCATGGTGCTCGTCTTCATCGTCGTCTTCATCCAGAAGCGGCCGCAAGGCTTGTTCGCGATGAAAGGCCGGAGCGCCGAGGCATGAGGCGTGACCGCATGCCCGAAGCATCCGGGTCACTCGACATTCAGCCCGTGCAGGATCAGGCGTCGATGCTGCAGGCAGCCAACCGCCGCCGGTTGTTGACGCCGGCCGGCTGGGGCGGTGTGCTGTTGGCGCTGGCCCTTGTGGCGATCGCCGTGCCGCTGGCCAATCTGGTGGCGCCGGCGGACAGTGTGTTCCACCTCAGCGACTACGCGGTGGGACTGACCGGCAAGATCATGTGCTACGCGATCTGCGCGCTGGCGATCGACCTGATCTGGGGCTATACCGGCATCCTGTCGCTGGGCCACGGGCTGTTCTTCGCACTTGGCGGCTATGCGATGGGCATGTACCTGATGCGCCAGATCGGTCGCGACGGCAACTACGCGAGCGAGCTGCCGGACTTCATGGTCTTCCTCGACTGGAAGGCGTTGCCCTGGCACTGGGCCGGCTCGGGCAGCTTCGTCTTCCAGATGCTGATGGTGTTGCTGGTGCCGGGGCTGCTGGCGCTGGTGTTCGGCTTCTTCGCCTTCCGCTCGCGCATCAAGGGCGTGTACTTCTCGATCATCACCCAGGCGCTGACCTTCGCCGCGATGCTGCTGTTCTTCCGCAATGAGACTGGTTTCGGCGGCAACAACGGCTTCACCGACTTCAAGCGCATCCTCGACACGCCGATCGCGACACCGTCCACGCGCATGTTGCTGTTCGTGCTGACCGGCTGCGTGCTGATTGGCTTCTTCGTGATGGCGCGGGCCATCGTCACCAGCAAGTTCGGCCGCGTGCTGCAGGCCATCCGTGACGCCGAGAGCCGCGTGATGTTCACCGGCTACGACCCGCTGGCCTACAAGCTGGCGATCTGGACGCTGTCGGCGGTGATGTGCGGCGTGGCCGGTGCGCTCTATGTGCCGCAGGTCGGCATCATCAACCCGAGCGAGATGAGCCCGGCGGCGTCGATCGAGATGGCGATCTGGGCCGCGGTCGGCGGGCGCGCGACATTGATCGGCCCGATCGTCGGCGCCTTCTTCGTCAACGGCGCGAAGAGCTGGTTCACGCAGGTGGTGCCGGAGTTCTGGCTCTACTTCCTCGGTGCGTTGTTCATCGCGGTGACGCTGTTCTTGCCGAACGGGCTGGTGGGCTTGGCGAGCCAGCTGCGCCGAAAGAAGAAGGACGTTGCCGAATGACTCCCGAGCTGCAACAGGCTGGTGCCGAGGCGCTGCAACGTTGGCGCCAGAAGGAGCAGGTGTCGGCAAGCTCGGGTGGCCGCAGTGCGTCGTTCGGCCGCCTGGTCCACGCGCACGAGCCTGACTTCGCCCATGGCGTGGCGCTGTACCTTGACGACATCACCGTCAGCTTCGATGGTTTCAAAGCGCTGAATGCTTTGAGCCTGGCGATCAACGTCGGCGAGCTGCGTTGCATCATCGGCCCCAACGGCGCCGGCAAGACCACGATGATGGACGTGATCACCGGCAAGACGCGGCCCGACGTGGGCAGTGCCAGCTTCGGCCAGAACATCGATCTGCTGCGGCTGCGCGAGAACGCGATCGCGCAGATCGGCATCGGTCGCAAGTTTCAGAAGCCGACGGTCTACGAACAACTCAGCGTGTTCGAGAACCTTGAGCTGGCGTTGGCCGCCGACCGCCGTGTGCGCGCCAGCCTGTTCTCGCGGCTGACTGGTGCACAGCTGGACCGCATCGGCGAGGTGATGGAACTAATCCACCTGCTGCCCCAGGCGCAGCGCACTGCAGGCCTGCTCAGCCACGGCCAGAAGCAGTGGCTGGAGATCGGCATGCTGCTGATGCAGGACCCGAAGCTGCTGCTGCTCGACGAGCCCGTGGCCGGCATGACCGACGAAGAGACCGAGCGCACGGCGGAGCTGTTCCTCTCGCTCGAGGGCCAGCATTCGCTGGTGGTGGTGGAGCACGACATGAAGTTCGTCGAGCAGCTGACCGAAGGCTGGAAGAAGGTCACGGTGCTGCACGAGGGGCGTGTGTTGGCCGAGGGCACGCTGTCTGACGTGCAGGCGAATGAGCAGGTGGTGGAGGTGTACCTTGGGCGTTGATTCCACCTGCGGCGCTTGCGGCGGCAGGGTGGCAGCGGTGCCCCCGGTCGCCGGCCGCTCGCGGACCGCTGTTGGCAGACTGCGCGGCGCATCTCCATCAACAACGTGGTGCCCAGCCTTCGTTGGGGCGACCGCGAATGAAGGCCGGCGCCCGGAGTCACCACCGCCACCCTGCAGGCACCGCCGGTGGCGTGGCACGCAGTCGCCTGCCATTCGTGGTGCCTTGGCCGGTGGTTTGGGGTGCGTTCGCAGGCCTTCATTCGCGGTCGCCCCAACCGCTGCACGAGAACGCGGTGTCGACCGAGATCCCTCGGCAAGCGCACCCCGGCACCCCGCGAGCCAGGCCGGAGAACGTGCCCCAAGCCGCCGGCCCAGCTCGACCGTCGTACGCGGCTTTGCGTCAACGAACCGCCAACGTTCGAGGGACAACTGAGATGCTGGCCGTCGACTCTCTGAACCAGTACTACGGCGGCTCGCACATCCTGCGGGGCCTGAGCTTCGAAGCCAAGCTCGGCGAAGTCACGGTCGTGCTCGGCCGCAACGGCGTCGGCAAGACCACCTTGCTGAAGAGCCTCATGGGTGTGGTGCCCATCAAGAGCGGCACCATCAAGCTCGACGGCATTGACCTCACTCGAGCCACTTCGTACGAACGTGCGCGGTGCGGCATCGGCTATGTGCCGCAAGGCCGCGAAGTCTTCGGTCGTCTGACGGTGGAAGACAACCTGAGAATGGGCCTGGCGACGAAGCCCGGCGGTACCGCGATCCCGCCCGAGTTGTTCGAACTGTTCCCCGTGCTCAAGCAGATGCTCGCGCGCCGCGGGGGCGACTTGTCCGGCGGACAGCAACAACAGCTGGCCATTGCCCGGGCGTTGGCAGCGGGCCCGAAGCTGCTGATCCTCGACGAGCCGACCGAGGGCATCCAGCCCAGCATCATCAAGGACATCGGCCGCGTGATCCGCATGCTGGCCGACCGCAAGACGATGGCCATCGTGCTGGTCGAGCAGTACTACGACTTCGCCGCCGAACTGGCCGACCAGTACCTGGTGATGGAGCGCGGCGAGATCGTTGCCCGCGGGCGCGGCGCTGACATGGGCACTGACGGTGTCCGCGCGCGCATGTCGATCTGATGACCGGATCCTGGGCCGCGGAGGAATCGAGTTAGACTGGGCCGGCATAAAACCGGAGGATCCACCTTGTCATTCATGATTTCGCGCGCGCTGGCCGCGCTCGGCCTGTCGCTGGCTTTGTCTGCCCAGGCCGCACTGCCGACCTACCGCATCGACTTCGTGGACCTTCCGACGCCGGGCTGGTTCAAGGACGACCAGCCGATGGCGTTGAACGACCGCGGCGAGGTGCTGATCCTGCGCCCCTACTGGCAGCGACTCACCTATGTGGTGTGGACGCCCAAGACCGGCGCGCTGCACCAGTGGCACTCGCGACCTGACGCCACGCTCGCCTACGCCTTCAACACGGCAGGGCAGGTWGGCGGCACGCTGGCCGACGAGACCGCGTTCGTGGGTGATCGGCAGGGCGGCGTGCAGGCGCTTGGGGCTTTGAGCCCAGGCCGGCACAGTGACGTCAAGAGTCTGAACAACCTGGGCATGGCGGCCGGCAGCAGTGGCGCGGCCGACGGCCAGTCGCACGCCTTCGTCTGGAGCGCGGCCGACGGCATGGTGGACCTGCATCCGGCTGATGCATCGGAGAGTGGTGGGCTGGACATCAACCGCAACGGCCAAGTGGCCGGTTTTGTGGTTGGAGCCAACGGCGAACGCCATGCGGCCGTGCTGGCACGCGGCGCGGCACCGCAGGATCTGGGCTGCATCGCGACGCAGGCCGATGAGGCCGCCAGGTGCCGCAGCGAAGCCGTGGCGCTGAACGACCGTGGCCAGGTCGTCGGCAACATGAACCCGTTCGAAACCAGCCGCGCCTTCGTCTGGTCGGCCGTCAAGGGGCTGCGTGAGATCAAAGCGACCCATGGTGGGCACACGTTCGTGATCGACATCAACAACGCCGGCCAGGTCGTGGGCCGTCAGTGGCAAGACGGCCAAAACGAAACCGCCTTCTACTGGGACGCCACCCACGGTACGCGCGAGCTGTGGAGTCTCGTCGACGCGGCTGATCCGCTGCGCAACGGCTTCACCAGCTTCTTCCCGACCGCCATCAACCAGCGCGGACAGATCGTCGGCCAGGGCATCGGGCCGGCCGGAGTTGGCACTGTGCTGCTAACGCCAGTGCGCTGAGCCCGTCTGGCACCGAAGCGCCTGCGGCGTCGAAGACGGGGCACTAGGGATGGCCCCGCGCCATACCTGTCGATACCCTGCGCGCCGCGGCGGGCGCGTTGTCCGTTGCGTTTCGTGAAGACAATTGACATGAAGAACGCAAGAACCATCCGGACGCTCGGCCTGTTGCTGGCCAGCCAACTCCTTGTCCCGGTCGCCATCGCGGGGGGCGTGGCACTGAACAAGAACCTGCTGACCAATGGCGGCGCCGAGGCCGGCTCGGCATCGCCCGACGGCTACACCGTGGTCGACGTACCCAAGTGGACCGCCGAAGGCGACTTCACGGTGGTGGTCTACGGCACACCGGCCTTCCCGGCCTTGGACAGCCCGGGACCCGCCGAGCGCGGCATGCAGTTCTTTGCCGGTGGGCCGAACAACGCCCAGTCGTCGATCACCCGCACGCTGAACCTGAAGCCGCTGGCCGTCGACATCGATGCCGGTACCGTGCGCGGCACGCTGTCGGGCTATCTGGGCGGCTACTCCACGCAGAACGATCATGCCGACCTGGCGGTTGTCTTCCTCGATGCGGCTGGCGCTGAGCTGCGCAGTGTCAGCCTGCTCACCGTCACGTCGACCGACCGTGGTGGCGTGACCGGCTTGCTCAAGCGCAAGGCCGTAGGTGATGTGCCGGTGGGTGCGCGCTCGGCCCGCGTGACGCTGGTGATGACCCGCACCGAAGGCGCCTACAACGACGGCTACGCTGACTCGTTGTCGCTGGTGCTGGCGAAGAAGCCCTGATCGGGGCCGCCATCCGCCCGGCGCTGCTGGGCGGATGGAGATGCTTCGGTCTGTTCGAAGCATTGTCCGGTCGCGATACTGAGCGGCATGGACGAACAAGATTTCGCACGCGAATTCGGCTCGCTCTACCGCGAGTTGTACCGGGTCGCCGTGCGCCGCATCGACGACAGCCGCGACAAGGTATCGGCCGAGACGACGGCCCTGCTGCTGCACCTGGCGCAGACTGGGCCGATGACGTTGTCCGAGATGGCGCAGCACTTCGGCCGCGCGATGTCGACGCTGAGCGTCAAGGTAGCCGCGCTCGAAGCGCAAGGCTGGCTGAGTCGGCAGCCTGATCCGACCGACGCCCGTCGCGCCGAGATCTGGCTCAGCCCCGTCGGTCGTGCTGTGCTTGACGAAGCGGTCGACGTGCTCGACACGCCGCGTCTGGCGGTGGCTGCGGAAACGCTGGACGCGGTGCAGCGCGCTGCGCTGTTGCAGAGCTTGCGCCAGCTGATCGCCGCGGTGCCGTCACCACACGCTGCAGCCGTGGCGCCCCCCGTTTCTTCACCCCCCGAGGACCGATGACCATGAGCCATTCGTGTGAGAGCTGCGGCATGTCGATCGAGAGCGGCCGCTACTGCCCCTACTGCGTCGACACCAGCGGCCAGCTGCAGGACTTCGACACCCGCTTCGAGCGCATGGTGCAGTGGGCACTGCGTGAGGACAAGGGTCTGGACCGCGCGACCGCCGAGCAGCGCACGCTGGCCTACATGGCGCGCATGCCAGCCTGGGCGCAGCACCCGCGCGTGGTGTCGGCCACGGCGGGTTGACGCGAACGGCCGCTCAGGCGGCTCGCTTCATTGTGTCGCCTTCGATGCCAGGGCGAGCGCGTTCGAGCATGCGCCGCGCCAGTTCGCCCACGCGCTGCAGCGCCTGCTGCTCGGCCGGGCCCCAGCCGCGGCCCAGGCCCAGCCGTACGCAGTGGTCGTAGCGCTGGCTGGTGCTGAACATCGGGCCGGGCGCGATGCAGATGTTCTCGCGCAACGCCGCTTCGAACAGCTCGACCGCGCACAGGCCGGCTGGCAGCTCCAGCCACAGGATGAAGCCGCCCTCGGGTGAGGTGACGCGGGTGCCGGGCGGAAAGCTGGCGCCAATCAAGCGCCGCGCTTGCTGGATACGGTGGCCGATGGTCGCGCGCAGTTGGCGCAGCGCCTGTTCCAGCCCCGGCTGGCTCAGCGCCTCGGTCATCGCGTGTTCGATCAGCTCGGTGTRGCCGCCGCTCAGCGCGCTCTTCAGGCGCCGCACCTGGGCCGACCAGCGGCCGGCTTCGACCCAGCCCAGCCGCAGGCCCGGCGCCAGCGTCTTCGAGAACGAGCCGCACAGCATCACCTGGCCGGTGGTGTCGAACGACTTCAGCGCGCGGCGGCACTCGGCGCGCTCGTGCAACTCGTTGTAGAGCACGTCCTCAATGATCGGCAGATTGCGCGCACGGGCCATTTGCACCAGCGCGCGGCGGGCCGTCAGCGGCATCGTCGCGCCTAGCGGGTTCGACAAGGTCGGCACCGTCAGCAAGGCCTTGACCGGCTGCGTGTCCAGCGCCAGCTCCAGCGCCGGCAGCGACAGCCCGGTGCGCGGGTGCGTCGGGATCTCGAGTGCCCGCAGGTGCAGGCTTTCGAGGATCTGCAGCAAGCCGAAGTAGGTCGGCGATTCGAGCGCCACCACGTCGCCCGGTTGTGTCACCGCGCGCAGGCACAGGCTGATCGATTCGAGGCAACCGTTGGTGACCAGGATGTGGGCCGGGTCCAGGCTGCAGCCCAGGCCTAGCGCGCGCCGGGCGACGGCTTCGCGCAGTGGCGCCACGCCGGGCGTGAACGGGTAGCGCGCGAGCGAGGCTTGGTGGCGCTGCATTGCGCGCGCCATGGCGCGGCGCAGTTTGTCGGTCGGGAAAAGGTCGCCGCCAGGGCAGGCGGCGCCGAAGGAAACAATGGCCGGGTCCGACGCGGCGCCCATCACGCGCTCGACCAAGTTGGTGACTCCGACCGCTTGCGATTCAGTCGGCGGTCGGGTGATCTCGGGCACCGCCAGTGCGAGCGCGGGCCGGCGCCGCGGTGGGGGCGGCATCGCCGAAACAAAGTAGCCCGAGCGCGGCCGCGCCTCGATCAGGCGCTGGGCTTCGAGTTCGCGGTAGGCCTGCAGCACCGTCGACAACGACACGCCTTGCTGCTGCGCCATGTGCCGCACCGAAGGCAGGCGATCGCCGCGGTGCAGCGCGCCCGAGTGGATCAGCGCGGCGATCCGCTCGCACAGCTGGCGGTAGATCGGGGCTTCCGGGGCGGCTGCGCGGGCAGCGTTGGACTGCGGCTCCATGGCTTGATTGTGCGGTGCGACATCGGCCTTGAACCGGTACAGATGGCCACGCAAGCAGCCGGTACAGATGCTCAGACACCCGGGGTGTTCGCAGTTTCCGGCCCACTCTGTGCCTTGGCGCGCGGCCGCACGGCGCCTACCGTGAGGGCCATGAACCTGATCCAGCCCACTCCGCTGCAGCGGCCTTTGCACCTGATGCCGGGCCGGGCACTGCACTTGTCGCCCCGGGCCGAGTCCGGCCGCCATGATCTGCGCCGGCTGTGGCCCCGTCAGACMGCAGTGGGCTGCGTGACGCTGCAGGTCTTGCGTGGCGGCGTGTGGTTGACCTGGCCGGGCTGCGAGGACGATGTCTTCCTGCACGCTGGCCAGTCCTGCGAGTTGCCGCCCGCCCCATGGGGCAGCCCGCTGGCGACCATCGACGGCGTGTTGGTCGAAGCGGAGCCGCGTTTGTCGCTGGCGCCGGCCGTGGTGTGGCTGGTGGCGCGGTACCCGCAGCCCTTGAACACCGGTCTCGGCGCGGTGCTGCGGACGCTGCGCACCTGACGTCAGTTGTCGGCGTCGAAGACCACCGAGCGGCCGCGGCCCTGGCGCTTGGCCTCGTAAAGCGCGGCATCGGCCTGGCGCAGCGCCGAATCGATGTCGTGGTCATCGGCAATCACCACCGCCGCGCCAAGGCTGATGGCGCACGGCAGCTCGCGGCCGTCGAACAGCAACGGCACTGCGGCCACCCGCACCGGGATGCGCGCAGCCACCGCGCGCACGTCGCTCGCCCCGCTCAGCAGGATCGCGAATTCGTCACCGCCGATGCGGGCGAACAGGTCGTCACCGCGCAATTGCTGCCGGCCCAGGCGCGCCAGGTGACACAGCATCGCGTCGCCGGCGGCATGGCCGTGGTTGTCGTTGACCTGCTTGAAGTGGTCGATGTCGAACAGCAGCACCGCCATCGGCCCGCGCACGGTGCGCGCCTCGGCCAGCTGTGCGCTGGCCCGCTCGATGAAGCAGCGCCGGTTCAACAGGCCGGTCAGCGAGTCGGTCTGGGCCAGCTCGCGCAGGCCATGCTCCAGCCGCTTGCGCTCGGTGATGTCGAAGATCGCGCCGGCTTGGCCTGCCACGGTGCCCTGGCCGTCGTGGAACACCGCTTTGTGGAAGATCACGTCGTGCAGGCTGCCGTCGGCCCACTTGACCTGGGCCTCGTAGACCTGCCGGCCGCCGCTGGCCAGCAGCTTGCGGTCGGCCTGGTCGTAGACAGCGGCCAGCTGCGGCGGCGCCACGTCGTACACCGTCTTGCCGATGATCTGCTCGCGCGGCAGGCCGAGGAAGTCGACAAAGGCCTGGTTGCAACCGGTGTAGCTGCCCTCGGCGTTCTTCGCGAAGATCGGMGCCGGGATGTTGTCCAGGCTGGCCTGCATCGCGTGGACTTGCGCGCGCAGGGCCTGCAGATCGGCGAGCGCGCTCGATGGCCGGCCGGCCTGAGCTCGGGCACGGCGCAGCGCGCGGGCCAACGCCTGCAAGTCGGTGCCGGCCACCGCATCGAAGGCGCCCAGACGCCACCACATGTCGGCGTCGCCGTCGGCCCCCGGGGGCAGCAACGCCAGCCACGGCGTTGCCAGCACCGCGCCGACCTGCAGCTGGCGCAGAGCGGCCTGTGCTTGCGCCGCCTCAGTCACGTCGACCAGCAGCAGCGCGTCGGGTTCGGCCAGCAGGCCTTGAAGCTCGGCCAGCAGGCCGGCACCGCCCGCCGCCACATCGGCAAGTGGCCAGCGCTGGTGTGCTCCCACGGCGTCCAGCCCTGGCGGCAGGGCAGACGCAGACGCTTCGAGCAACAACAGCAAGGCAGTGGGCGTTAGCGAAAAGACTCCCTGATTGTGCAGCCGGCGGCGCTGCGGGGCATAGACTGCGCGGCCTGATGACAGTGCACACGAATCCACATTTGCCCGCACCGCCCGCCCCGCGCGTGGTGGTGATCGGCGGCGGCCCGGCCGGCCTGATGGCCGCCGAGGTGCTGGCCGCCGGCGGCGCCCAGGTCGACCTGTTCGACGCGATGCCTTCGGTCGGCCGCAAGTTCTTGCTGGCCGGCAAGGGCGGGCTGAACCTGACCCATTCCGAAGCCCTGCCGGCTTTCGTCGGCCGCTATGCCGAGCGCGCCGACGACGTCGGCCGCTGGTTGCAAGTCCTCGGGCCACAAGACCTGCGCGACTGGGCGGCGGCCTTGGGCATCACTACCTTTGTCGGCAGCTCGGGTCGTGTCTTCCCCGCAGAGATGAAGGCCGCGCCGCTGCTGCGGGCCTGGCTGCACCGGCTGCGCGCGGCCGGCGTGCGCTTTCACATGCGCCACCGCTGGTTGCCCGGCGGGCTGGCGCCCGTCGACGGTGTGCACCATCTCCGCTTCGAATCGCCCGCCGGCGAGCAGCAGGCTGAAGCCGACGCGGTGCTGCTGGCGCTCGGCGGCGGCAGCTGGGCCCGGCTCGGCTCGGATGGTGCTTGGCTGCCGGCGTTGCAGGCCGCGGGGCTGGACTGCGCGCCGCTGAAGCCGTCGAACTGCGGCTTCGACATCGGCTGGAGCGAGCACCTGGTCGCCAAGCACGCCGGCGCACCGCTGAAGGGCGTGCTGCTGGACTTCACCGACCGGCTGGGCCGCCAGTTCCGCCGCAAGGGCGAATGTGTGCTGACCGCGACCGGGCTCGAAGGCAGCCTGGTCTACGCCGCCTCGGCGTTGCTGCGCGACGAGATCGAGGCCAATGGCAGCGCCACCCTGCAGCTGGACCTGCTGCCGGAGCGCCCGCTGGATGCCCTGACCGAGGTGCTGGCCCGAGGCCGCGGCGCCCGCTCGCTGGCCAACCACCTGAAGGAACAGGCCGGGCTGCACGGCGTCAAGGCCGGTCTGCTGCGCGAAGGCGTCGACAGCGCGGAATGGAATGAACACTCGCGTGACGCAGCCTGGCTGGCGCAGCGCATCAAGGCCTTGCCGCTGACACTGCGCGCCGCGCGGCCGATCGACGAGGCGATCAGCAGCGCTGGCGGCGTGCGGCTGGAGGCGCTGGACGAGGCGTTGCGTTGGCGCGCACACCCGAGCGTCGCTTGCGCGGGTGAGATGCTCGACTGGGAAGCACCGACGGGCGGCTACTTGCTGACTGCCAGTTTCGCCAGCGGCGTGGTCGCGGCCCGAGGTTTGCTTGCGGGGTGGCAAGCTCGCGCCGGCTGACGGCGGCGTGCGAGACTCGACGCCGATCTCTCCAACTGCGGAGCCCGTCATGACCTCTGGCAACGAGCAGGACGACGCGCTGATGTTCGAGTTGGCGCCGGTGTCGCTGTGGCTGGAAGACTTCAGCGGCTTGTCCCGCCTGTTCGCCCAATGGCGTGAGCAAGGCGTGAGCGACCTGCGCACCTACCTGCGCGCCGACCGTGCCCGCATCGCGCAATGCACGCGCGAGCTGAAGGTGCTCAAGGTCAACCGACGCACACTGGAGCTGTTCGCTGCGCCCGACCAGCCGACGCTGCTGGCGAACCTGGACAAGGTGTTCCGTGACGACATGCTGGACCGCCATGTCGAGGAGCTGGTGCAGCTGTGGAACGACGCGCTCAGCTACACCAGCCAAACGGTCAACTACACCCTCGACGGCCGCCGACTCGACGTCAACCTGCAGGTGCGAGTGCTGCCCGGCCACGAGCAGGGCTGGGGCCGCGTGCTGCTGTCGCTCGAAGACCTGAGCGCACGCGAACAAGCCCGCCAAGCGCTGCAGCGCAGTGAGCGCTATGCGCAAGGCTTGTTCGAGCATTCGCCGGTGTCGCTGTGGGTGGAAGACTTCAGTGCCGTCAAGCGCCTGCTCGACGAGGTGCGCGAGCAAGGTATCGAAGACTTCCGCATCTTCACGGATGTGCACCCCGAGTTCGTCGACAGGTGCATGGCCGAGATCCGCGTCATCGACGTCAACACGCAGACGCTGACGATGTTCCGCGCGCCCGACAAGTCGACGCTGCTGCGGCGCCTGCCCGACATCTTTCGCGATGAGATGCGTCGCCCCTTCACCGAACAGCTGATCGACCTGTGGGCCGGCAAGCTGCACCAGCAGCGCGAGACGGTGAACTACGCGCTCGACGGTGAGATGCTGCATGTGCACCTTCAGTTCGCGGTGCTGCCGGGGCATGAACACGACTGGTCGCTGGTGCAGGTGTCGCTGACCGACATCACCGCCCGAAAACGCGCAGAAAGCTATCTCGAATTCCTCGGCAAGCACGACGCACTGACCAAGCTGCGCAACCGCTCGTTCTTCGACGACGAACTGAACCGGCTCGAGCGCAAGCAAGTCCAACCCGTGGCGATGCTGGTGATCGACCTGAATGGCCTGAAGCAGGTCAATGACGAACGCGGCCACCGTGCCGGCGATGCGTTCTTGCGCCGCACCGGCGAGGTGCTGGCCAAGGCCACGCAGGCACCAGCCACGGCGGCCCGCATCGGTGGCGACGAGTTCGCGGTGTTGATCCCGGGCGGTGACGAGCACGCGGCCGACAGCTACCTGGCGACGCTGCACGAGATGGTCGAACTGAACAACCAGTTCCACAGTGGCGACCCGCTGCGCTTGTCGGTCGGCACCTCGGTCTCGCAGGCCGGCGAGAGGCTGGAGGCGGCTTTGCACCGAGCCGATGCGCAGATGTACCGCCAGAAGAAGGCCTTCCACGCGAACGCCGAATACGATCGAAGAAAGGATCTTGCCGAATGACGATTACTGTCCATCACCTGAACAACTCGCGTTCGCAGCGTGTGCTGTGGCTGCTCGAAGAGCTGGAGCTGCCCTACGAGATCAAGCACTACCAGCGCGACCCGAAGACGATGCTGGCGCCGCCGGAGTTGAAGGCCGTGCACCCGCTTGGCAAGTCGCCAGTGGTGACCGACGGTGCGGCCACGCTGGCCGAATCCGGCGCGATCATCGAGTACCTGCTGGACGCCTATGGCGAAGGCCTGCTGCGGCCTGCGGCCGGCACACCGGAGCGCCTGCGCTTCACCTACTGGCTTCACTTCGCCGAAGGTTCGGCGATGAACCCGCTGCTGATGAAGCTGGTGTTCAACCGCATCCTGACGTCGCCGATGCCATTCTTCGCCAAGCCGATCGCCAAGGGCATCGCGAAGAAGGTGCTGACCGGCTTCGTCGACCCCAACATCCAAAGCCAGCTCGACTACATGGAGGCCGAGCTCAACAAGAGCGAATGGTTCGCCGGCAAGAAGTTCAGCGCTGCGGACATCCAGATGAGCTTCCCGCTCGAAGCGGCGGCGCAGCGCGCGGGGCTGGATGCGAGCCGGCCGAAGTTGATGGCGTTCTTGAAGCGCATCCATTCACGTCAGGCCTACCAACGTGCGTTGCAACGGGGCGGGCCTTATGACTTTGCGCGGGACTGAAAGGGCGAAGTCGCGAACCGGCGTGGCGGGTTGATGCGTGCCTCTGCAGWTGGCGTCTTGGCGAAGGCAGGGGGCCGCCCCTCCTCGCGTTAGACGTTCCTCACGGCGGCCCCCTGCCTTCGCTACCACCGTCGGCGGCGTGGCAGCGCGTTCGATCTCCTGCGTCGTAAGGCACCACATTGCGCAGCGGACGGTCGGAATGGGTCCGGGTGAGCGTCTAACGTGATCCCGGGCCCGTTCCGTCCGGCCGCCTCGCCACCCCTCTGCACGCCACCAATTAATCAGCGCGCCGCCGCTTCGAAAAAAGAAAAAAGGGCGGGGATCAACCCGCCCTTGCAAATGCTCGGCACTGGAACCGAGCGAGGAGTGTCCCCTAACCGGATCTCACATCTTCACGCGCAGCGTGAGGTAGTACTGGCGGCCGTTCTCGTAGATCGACCGAGGCTGATCTTCGTTCAGCGCGAAATACTTCAACTTGGGATTGTTCAGGTTGCGGCCGTCGAGAGAGATCGAGAACGTGTCGTTGATCTTGTAGCCGAACGTGGCTGACAGGTTGCCCACGTCGTCTTGCGAGAAAGCGGTCGAGCGATCCAGGCCGCTGTAGAACTTCGAGCGGAAGCTGTAGTTCACGCGGGCGCTGAAGTAGTCGTTCTCGTACGAGCCGCCCAGGCTGTAGGAGTTCTTCGACGCACCGACCAGCGGCTTGCCACCCGACTCGTGCGCGTCCACGTAGGTGTAGTTCGCCGTCACCGAGATGTTGGACGTCACCGGCTGTTCGTAGGCGATTTCGAGGCCGCTCGCCTTGCCCTTGGTGTTCACCGGCACCGTCAGGTCGTAGGTGTCGAGCTGGCCCTCGGGGTGCAGGTTGCTGAAGGTCAGGAACTCCTTGCTGACCCGGCCGTAGCCGATGTAGCTCGCGAGGTCCATGTAGAACGCACCGGCCGACAACAGCGAGCGCGGAGCGAAGTACCACTCCAGCGTCGCATCGAAGTTGTTCGAACGCACCGGTTTCAGATCGGGATTGCCGCCGCTGCCGCTGCCGTTGACGCCGTCCGCCGCCGGCGGCGACAGGGCCACGACGCCGGCCAGCGCCGAGTAGTCGGGGCGCGTCATCGTGCGTGATGCCGAGAAGCGGGCCACCAGATCCTTGCTCAGGTTGACGCGCAGGTTGGCGCTCGGCAGGGCGTCGCTGTAGGTGTGCTCCGTGACGACCGGCAGGAACGGGCCGAAGGCCGACGTGGTGATCGCCCCGGGTGTGGCGGCGCTGACAGCCGTGTTGTTCAAGACACGCTCGCGGGTTTGCACGAGGCGCATGCCGACGTTGCCCGACCAGCCATCGCCGGACAGGTCACCCTGCACGAAGACGGCGTTGCTGCGTTCGCTCAAGCCGTATTCCGAGTTCCAGTCCTCACGCGAGCCGTCCTTTGCACGGTTGGTGAACTTGTCGTTGTAGGCGCCCAGTTGTGCTGGCGAGTAGAACCAGACATTGCGCGGGAAGGTTCCGCCCAGACCGCCGCCGAAGTTGTTCGGGTACTGCGAGTAGCCGCCAGTCGGGAAGTTCGCTGGGTCGAACGGTGACTGCGTCCCCGCAGGACAGAAGTACTGCTGCGACCAATCGAAGGCCACCGTGTTGCCGGAGGAGTCTTTGCACGCAGGGCCCTGGCCGACAACGCCATGCGACTCGCGGCTGTGCCTGGCGTTGCGTACGCCGAACTTCACACCCGACAGCACGCCGGCGTCGAGACTCAGTTCGCCGTCGAACTGGAACCAATCTTCCTTGTCCCGCACCTTGACGAACTGGTCACCGAAGATCCAGCCCAGCGGTACACCAGCCGGGCTGGCATTGTTCGCGTTGCCGAGCGACCAGTCGGCCGCGTGGTCGGTGCCGTTCAAGCCCCAGCCGCCGCCGGCGCCAACGCCGGTGTTCCATTCCGCCACGTCCTGCGTCGGCGTTTCGCCGGTGCCACGCGTGGTGCCGATCTTGGTCAGGAAGGTCAGGTTCTCTGTGGCGCGGACCTTGGCGTCGAAATTGAGGAACGACGAATCCGCCTTCGAGTCGGGGCGCGAGATCTGGTCATACACACCGTACTGCGTGCCCGCCACGGGCGCGAAGTTGGCCGAGACGAGTGTGCCGTTGCGCACCACATAGCCTGCATCAGGCGACTGGCCGGCACCCTTGTTGATGAAGTGCGTGTTCCACAACAGGTAGTTGCGGTTGTAGTTCGGCGCATCCATCTTCGACGCGAAGCCGGTCAGGTCGAGCATCAAGTCTTTCGACGGCTTGAGCTGCACGTCGATCAGACCGCCCGTGCGAGTGCGCTCCTGCTCGAACAATGCGGCGCCGATCATCGTTGGGTACCAGACGCCGGCCAGATCCGGGTGCAGGTTGGCAACGGCGCTGCCAGCAGCGATTTGCTCGTAGCCCAGCAACTCCTGACCGTCGCGACGCAGGTGACGCTTCTCGGAGAACGCCTGGGCCAGGATGCCGAAGGTGTTGGACTCGTTCTTCCAGTTCAGCAGCGCACTGAGTTGGGGATCGGTCTTTTCGGGCAGGTCTGCATAGACCACGCCGACATTGCCTTCCAGCGTGAGCGGGTTGCGGAAATCCAACGGCTTGCGCGTCAAGATGTTGACCGTGCCGACCACGCCGCCCTCGATGTCGCTCGCCTGCGCGCTCTTGTGGATCACCACCTGGCCGACCAGTTCCGAGGGCAGCAGCGAATAGCTGACGCTGCGCCCGACGGTTCCGGTCTGGTTCAGCACGAACCAGTCGCCCGACGACACGGCATGGCCGTTGATCATCGTCTGCGTCAGGCTGGGGTTGGTCCCGCGCATGCTGACGCGGTCGTTCTCGTCGAAGCCGCCCTCGTTGGCGCCGGCTGAGCTGATCGTCACCCCGGCAACGCGCTGCAGCGAATCAGCGACGTTCTTGTCCGGCATCTTGCCCACGTCTTCGGCGGTGATCACCTCGACATGGGTGTCGGCGTCACGCTTGACCTGCAGCGAGCGCTGCATCGACCCGCGGATGCCGATCACCTCGACGCGCTCAACCTTGTCATCGCTGGCCGCTGCCGGCACCGCCGCAGCCGTCGCAGGCTGCGGGGCCGTCTGTGCAAGCGCTGCGGTGTGAAGCAGGAACAAGGCCGTCGCCGCGGCGATCGGTGTGAGTTGCGCTTTCATGGATCCCTCCAGAGCAGATGTGGACAACTGATGCGTACCAATGTACGACCAATTAATGCCACTTAGCTACCACTTTTTGCTAGGGGAAATGCCTTAGGTGAGCCGCTGGTCTCGTGTCCGGACTGCGCGCCGCCCCGGCCAGGGTCGCCAGACGCCGTATTCCGGTGCATCTGGTATGACTTTTGGTGCGCTATTGGTATGTAAGACCCAAGTGGTCGCGATTCGGGGTGTCGAGAGCTTCGCGAAACTGAGCTTGTTCTCGGAAATGGCCCGCAGGCCCGCGCGGCGAGGTTGAAGCACACGACGGCCCCGAGCGGCCTTGAAGCCCCGCAGTCAGCCCGGGGGCGACGGTCTTTCATGTCGACCGCCTGCGCTTAGCCGACAACGCGCCGACGCGCCGGGACCCGACTTGAATACCAGTTCAGTCGTCACCGACCGGGGCACTGATTGCTGTCTGCGCGAGCCAGTGTTGTTCCAAGAGGAAACCCGCGTTTCTACTAGGTGGTACCACACTGGCACGTATTGGTATCATAGTGGCATGCATCGTTGCGTAAGGGACTGTAATGCCACTGCTCGGCACAGCCCGCTCCGGTCAGGGTGCGAGGGGCGCCCTGGGGAGTCGCATAGCCACTGGCCGCGGTGCATCTAGAAGCCCAACCCGAGAGGTGAACATGAATAGCAAGCCCACCCCCATCGCTTCAGCCGTCGCGCTTTTGCTGATGGGTGCCGCCCTGGCCGCACAGGCGCAGCAAGCCCAGCCACCGGCCCCGGCCGCTTCGGCGCCGGCCGAGCCGGGAGCCACGACGATCGTGGTCACGGGCATCCGCGCCTCGCTGGAAACGGCCGTGAACATCAAGAAGAACGCATCCGCCGTGGTGGACGCCGTGTCCGCCGAAGACGTCGGCAAGCTGCCGGACTCCGATGTGGGCGAGAGCCTGGGCCGCATTCCCGGCGTGTCGGTGGGCCGCGATTTCGGCCAGGGCGCTTCGGTGTCCATCCGCGGCACCGACCCGCAGATGACCTACACCACCCTGAACGGCCAGACCGTGGCCTCCACGGGTTGGTACGACCAGAAGGCGGTCGACCGCTCCTTCAACTACTCCCTGCTGCCCTCGGAGCTGATCGGCGGCCTGGAGGTCTACAAGTCGTCCCAGGCCGACCTGAGCGAAGGCGGCATCGGCGGCACCGTGATCGTCAAGACGCGCAAGCCGCTGGACATGGATGCCAACACCATCTTCGGCAGCATCCACTACGGCACCGGCACCATCAGCGACCCGACCTATGAGGTCTCCGGCCTCTACAGCTGGAAGAACGAGGCCAAGACCTTCGGCGTGCTGATCGCCGGCGCCTGGGAGAAGGGTGACTACATCCGCCGCGGCGTCGAGGCCGACATGCGCTGGTCCGGCGACGTGGCGCCCACCACCTTCGTGCAGGAGCGCGAACGCCAGGCTCTGAACCTGACCTTGCAGGCCCGTCCGGCCAAGGGCATCGACCTCAGCCTGAACTACCTGCACCTGAACCTGGACGCCAACAACTCCAACACCAGCCACTACATCTTCACGGGCAACTCCGGCACCTGCGAGAAGACCAACGATTCGGGCCTGTGCGTGCTGCACCACCGCGATGTGGCCACGCCGGCGACGGACAACGTGTTCCTGCAGAACTGGGTGCGCTCCGCGTCGATGTCCTCCGACAGCCTGGTGCTTGATGGCTCCTACCGCGGTGACGGCTTCAAGGTGTCTGCCATCGGTGGCTCGACCAAGGCCGAGGGCGGCACGGACCAGACCGCCAACTTCGCCTATGGCAGCTGGACACCGGGCGCGACGCTGCCCTACTGGACCGGCACGATCGACGCCACCGGCCACCAGATCCAGGTCCATCCGTCGTCCGACCAGACCATCGGCGTCAGCAACCTGCCGRCGACCTCGTCGCCCGAAACCTGGGCCTCGGGCCGTGGCCCGAACTCCGACAAGGAAGACTTCCTCCAGCTGGACGGCGAATTCAACGTCGACTGGGGCCTCTTGACCTCGTTCAAGACCGGCGCGCGTGCGACCAAGCACACGTTCACCCGCACCGGCCAGCGTGGCGTGCATGCGGCCACGGCCATTCCGGGCGACTCCGCAGACCTGTACAACGGTTCGCTCGACGTGGTGGGCGGCTGGAGCGTGCCCCGCCCGGACATCGACGCGATGCTGTCGCTGGCCTCGGACAACATCACCAGCTGGGTCGATGACCGCTCGGCGTACGCGCAGCTGCAAGAGAAGAACAGCGCGCTGTACGGCATGTTCGAGTTCGAGAAGGACGCGCTGCACGGCAACTTCGGCCTGCGCTACATCCGCACGAACGTCTCGGCCACCGGCTACGTCTTCGACGGCACGCCCACCACCGACATCGGCCAGAACAACGGCTGGAGCACGGACAAGACGACCAAGAGCTCGACCTACAGCGAGGTGCTGCCGAGCCTGAACGCCGTCTATGACCTGAGCAAGAGCACGAAGCTGCGCTTTGCCGCTGCCCAGGCGATCACGCGGCCGAACTTCGACAACATGTTCCTCACGTCCGTGGTCGGCTTCGACGACACGAATGCGAGCAACGATGCGTTCAACTACGGCTCGCCCGGGTTGAAGCCGCAGAAGTCCACCCAGTTCGACCTCGGCTTCGAGTACTACTACGGTCGCGGCAATCTGCTGGCCGCGTCGCTCTTCCACAAGAAGATCGAAAACTTCGTCACCACCCAGACCCTGCTGAACCAGAAGGTCGGCGTCATCAGCCCGGACACCGGTGTCGACAACTGGACCATCAACCGCTACATCAACGCCGGCGGCGGCAACATCTCCGGCATCGAGCTGCAGGGCAACCACGCCTTCGACAACGGCTTCGGCGTGGCGGTCAACTACACCTATGCGAATGCGAAGGCGCCTGCCACCAGCTACCAGGACGAGCTGAACATGTTCACGCTGTCGTCGCGCCACACGGCGAACCTGGTGGGCTACTTCGAGAACGACAGGTACTCGGCTCGCCTGGCCTACAGCTGGCGCTCCAAGTACATGGTTCGCGAGACCGGCTGGTACGGCAACCGCATGCATGACGACATCGGCAGCCTGGACCTGAGTCTGGGTTGGAACATCAACAAGCACCTGCGCCTGTCGCTGGAGGCGATCAACCTGACCGCGGAAGACGACGTGCAGTTCGGTGCCGGCGATGCGCCCGCGCAGCGCGCTTCGTTGCAGAACGGCTTCCCGGCCTGGTCGTTCCAGGGCGAGACCACCTACCGCGTCGGCCTGAGCCTCAAGTTCTGATCCTGCAGGTGGCTCTGGCCAGTCTGTCGCAAAGCCCGGCCTCGGCCGGGCTTTTTTGTGAAACCCGGCTCCACCGGGTTTTCGTGATACTGGTGGCTCGCCGCTACGCTCCGTCACGATGAGTTCGCCCTTCGCCATCCGCATGCCGTGCGACATCCAGTCCGTGGATGTCGGCGGCCAGACCATCGTTTTCATCGACGACTTTCTGGAAGACCCGCACGCCCTGGTCGAGGCAGCCTGTGCCAGCCGCTTCGAGCCGGCCGCGCCCGCTGCCGAGCCCCCCGCCGACAGCAAGGGCTACCCCGGCCTGCGCGCGCCTGCTCCGGCGGCCTACACGCAGGCGATCACCGGGTTGCTGGACCCGCTCATCAAGGTCAACTTCGGCGTGCCGGAACACTTGGCTGTCAAGGTGGGCTTGAGCGCCTTCTCCCTCACCACCACCTCACCCGAGGCGCTGGGGCCCTTGCAGCGCACACCGCACTTCGATGCCAGCACCCCGTACTACATGGCCGCCTTGCTTTACCTGTGCGACCAGACGCATGGCGGCACCGGCTTCTACCGCCACAACGCCACCGGCTTGCAACGCATCACCGGCGACGACAGTGAGCGCTACCTCGACGCCTATCACGAGGAGGTCAACCTTCGCCGCCCACCGGCTCGTTATTTCGACCGGTCGGATGAGCGGTTCACCTTCCTGGGGATGATGCCCGCGCGCTTCAACCGCCTGGTGGTTTATCCCGGGAGCTTGCTGCACAGTGCCTGCATCAACCCGGCCCGCAGCCTGAGCAGCGATCCCCGCCAGGGGCGGCTGACTGTGAATACCTTCTATGACTTCTGAATCAGGCCGRCGACAATCCGCTCCGATGAACCGCCCCGCCCCCTCCTTGATCGAGCGCTTGCTCTCTGCGCTGGACGCGTCTGCCAGCCAGCCGCTGTACCAGCAACTGCAGCGCGCGCTGCGCGATGCGATCGACAGCCAATTCCTGGCGGCCGATGATGCGCTGCCCTCCGAACGCCAACTGGCGGCGGACCTGGGCGTGTCGCGCATCACCGTGCGCAAGGCGATCGACGGCCTGGCCGAAGAGGGGCTGCTGGTCAGCCGCCAGGGCTCGGGCAACTTCGTCAGCGCCCGCATCGACAAGAACTTCGCCAAGCTGACCTCGTTCTCAGAGGACATGCGAGCCCGCGGCCGCACGCCGCGCAGCGAGTGGCTCAAGCGCACGACGGGCACCGTGTCGCCGGAAGAGGCGCTGAAGCTCGCGCTCAGCCCAGGCTCGACGGTCTACCGCTTCCACCGCCTGCGCTTTGCCGACAACGCCCCGATGGCGCTCGAATACGCCACCGTGATCGCCAGCGCGCTGCCGTCGTTGGATGCGGTGAAGGAATCTCTCTACGACGCACTGGAAGCCAACAGCCACCGTCCTGTGCGCGCACTGCAACGCCTGCGTGCGCTGCTGCTGAACGACGAGCAGGCCGCGCTGCTGCAAGCCCAGCCGGGCGACGCCGGCCTGCTGGTCGAGCGTCTGGGCTATTTGCGTGACGGCCGCGCGGTCGAACTCTCGCAGTCGTTCTACCGCGGCGACACCTACGATTTCATCGCCGAGTTGGCAGCGAACTGAGGTGCGCTGAGCCGGCTCAGCGCACCGTCAGCAGAAAAGCCACCAGGTCTTCACGTGCCTTGGCATCGGCCAGGCCGTCGTACTTCATCGTGCCATCGGGCACTGCTGCCTTGGGCAGTGTCACGTAGAGCGTCACACTGGCTTCCGTCCACACCTCGGCCCGGGCTTTCATCGCGTCTGAATAATTGAAGCCGGCCACGCTGGCGGGCCGCCGGCCCATCACCGCGAAAAGCGACGGCCCTTTCTTGTTCTTGCCTTCCCGCAGGCTGTGGCACTCGGCGCATTGCTCGGCAAACACGGCCGAGCCGATCTTCGCATCGCCGGCCGCGCGGGCCGGCGTCACCGACAGGCAAAAACCCAAGCCCAGGCCCATCAGGACGGCCGGCGCCAGGCGCCAACCAGGTCCTGAGCGGGCGCCTGGCCGAGCCTTGGAGAAGCTCAGAACGAGGTCCATGCAAAGAGGAACAGCGTGTTGTTGTCCGCCGCGTTGCGCCCGGCGCCGTCGTAGTTGTGGCTGGCGCCATTGAACTTCGAGAAGCTGGTGTACTGGGCGCCCAGCCGCAGGTTGGCCCAGGGCGCGGCCCACGAGTCTTCCTTGCCCCACGGTGTCCAGTCGAGCTGGATCACGTGGCCGATGGTGTCGGGCTTGAAGCCGGTGTTGCCGCCGTACAGCACCGCGTCGGCGCTGCCGGTGGTTCTGAAATAGCCCAGTGACGCACCCCAGGTCTGGCGGAAGTAGTAGCTTGCATTGAGCTTGAACTCGTGCAGGCTGCCGCCGGTTCTTTCGGCTTCACCGGCGGCCACCATCGCGTTCAGGCGTTGCCGTTCGCGCAGGAAGCTGCCTTGCAGCGTGAAGATGTGTTCTCGGGTACCCAGCCATTGGTACTGACCGTCGATGCCGACATCCTCGTAGCGATTGCTCGGGGTGCCCGAAGCGCGATCAGGGAACACGCTGCTGCTCAGGCCGAACAGCCCGGCCGACCAGGCCTGGCTCTTGTGGTCTTCGAACCAGGCCAGGCGCCAGTAGGCGGTGTCGCCGCCCAGGCGCCCCGGGTCGTCTTCGCGTCCCAGGCCGAACTTGGACTGCATCGTGGGCGACAGCGACCGGTAGGTGCCCAGCTCGGCGTACCAGCGGTTGTCGTAAAAGGCGTAGCCGGACAAGCCCAGCACGCGCTGCTCCAGCGCTCCGTTGATCAGCGAGCCGGTTTCCGGGCCACCAAAGCCGAACGCCGAGCCGGTGTACGGGAAGCCCCACACCGCCAGGGTGTTGAAGGGGTCCTGAACGCCTGGGTTGTTGTTCAGCGAGGCGCCAAGAATCAGATCCTTACCGCTCAAGTCAGTGGCATGTGCAAAGCGCAGATCCATCTGGTCCAGTGCGGTGGATTTCTCGATGCCGTCGTAGGTGATCTGAACGAACGAGCCGAGCTTGTCGGCCAACTTGCCGGCGATGAACAACGAGGCTTCGTCCAGCGCGGTGTTGTTGTTGGTCTTGTAGCCCTCCGGCGCTTCGTCTAATGCCTTGTCGGTGTGGGTGTTGGACGCGACGAGCATCGCCGACAGCGGGACGTGCCCGGCCTTGCCGTCACCGTCGGTGTAGCCGCCCAGCTTGAACTTCACACCGAACGGCGTCAGGTGCGGGCCGTAGGCGCCCACGTGGCAGGACGCGCAGTCCTGCCCTGTCTGTCTCGCAAAGCTGGGCACGGCCCGGCTGGCCATCGGCACTGTCAGCGCCAAGCTGCCCAACAGGCAGGCCAGCCCAAGCCGAAGTCGTCGGCGCATCGTCATGTTGTCTCCTCGTGTTGTTAAAAGAAAGGCAAATCAGGTTCGGCCGCGCAGCCAGGGCGCCATGGCTCTCAAGACGTTGTTCTTGCGGGCGAAGTGGTGCCACAAGGCCGCCGCCGCGTGCAGGCCCACCAGCCCGGCCAGCAACCAGGCCAGGTCGCCATGCCACTCCTCCAGGTCGTCGGCCCAGTCCAGGTCTTGGCTCACCAGCGGCGGCAAACTCCCCAGCCCCGGCAGCACGACGAGGTGGCCCCGCGCATTGGTCAGCAACACGCCCAGCACGGGCAGCGTGAGCAGCAACGCGTACAACAGCCCATGGACTGCAGCTGCGGCCCACCGCTGCAGGCGGGTGGTGTGGGCC